>NZ_BAAAKJ010000149.1:14809-27585 GCF_039527695.1 Kitasatospora putterlickiae | reverse complement strand
GCTTATGCGCATTTTCAGACCATGCCCTTTCGCCGCCGGCCCGCCGGCCGGCCTCCCGGGGGATCCGGCTGGCCGATCCGCGCCGCCGGCTGCGGGTGATCACCATCGCGCTCTCGGTGGTGTTCTCGATCTTCGCCGGGCGGCTGGTCCAGCTCCAGTTGCTGGACTCCGACGCGCTGGCCGCCGACGCCAACACCAACCGCTACCTGAACATCCCGATCACCGCCGAACGCGGCTCGATAACGTCCTCCGACGGCGTCGCCCTGGCCGCCACCGTCGACGCCTACGACATCACCGCCGACCCGGCGATGTTCACCCCCGAGGCGACCGGCCTGCCCGACGCACCCGAGCAGGCCGCCGCCCTGCTGGCGCCGATCCTCGGTGTGCCCAAGGAGAAGATCGCCGCCGACCTGCACACCCCCAAGACCCGCTACAAGCGGCTGGCCGCCCAGCAGACCCCGGACGTCAAGAACCAGATCAGCGACCTCAAGTCCGGCCTGGAGAAGCAGGCCGGCTCGCGCGCCTGCCAGGCCCAGAAGCGGCTGCTGAACAAGCCCGCCGAGGAGGGCGGCCGCACCCGGCTGGACAACGAGTGCGTCAACCCGCTGGCCGGTGTCTTCAACCGGGACACCCAGAAGCGGGTCTACCCGTCCGACGGGCTGGCCGCCAACCTGGTCGGCTTCGTCAACGCCGAGGGCGAGGGCGCCGGCGGGCTGGAGCAGCAGTACCAGAAGCTGCTGGCCGGCAAGGACGGCCACAGCAGCTACGCCCAGGCCGGCGGCCGGCTGGTGCCCACCGCGGGCGGCTCGCTGGAGCCCGCCGTGCCCGGCACCGACCTGCGGCTGTCCATCAACCGGGACATCCAGTGGGCCGCCCAGCGGGCCATCACCGACCAGGTCTCCAACGCCGGGGCGGAGAAGGGCTACGTGATCGTCCAGGACGTCCGGAACGGCCAGGTGCTGGCGATGGCCACCTCGCCCGGCTTCAACCCGAACGACCTGAGCACGGCCAAGAACTCGCAGCTCGGCAACCCCGCCCTGCAGGACGCCTTCGAGCCCGGCTCCACCGCCAAGCTGATGACGATGGCGGCCGTCCTGGACACCGGCAAGGCCACCTGGGACACCAAGGTCACCGTGCCGTACCCGCTGGTCCGCGGCGACGTGGCGTTCAAGGACGACGTCGAGCACGACACCTGGTACCTCACGCTGGCCGGCGTGCTCGCCAAGTCCTCCAACATCGGCACCATCGAGGCCGCCCAGACCCTCGGCGCCACCCAGCCCGAGGCCAACCAGGTACTCCACGACTACCTGCGGAGGTTCGGCATCGGCCAGCAGACCGGCCTCGGCTTCCCCGGCGAGACCGCGGGCCTGCTGGACAAGCCGGAGGACTGGAAGGCGTCCAAGCAGTACACCATCCCGTTCGGCCAGGGCCTGTCGGTCAACGCGCTGCAGGCGACCTCGGTGTTCTCGACCATCGCCAACGGCGGCGTCCGGGTGACGCCCAGCGTGGTCCAGGGCACCACCGCGCCGGACGGCAAGTACAGCGCGGCCCCGGCCTCCGAGCAGTCCCGGGTGGTCAGCGAGCAGACCGCCAAGACCCTCACCGAGATGCTGGAGTCGGTCGTCTCCGACGAGCAGGGCACCGGCGGCAAGGCCGCGATCCCGGGCTACCGGGTGGCGGGCAAGACCGGAACCGCCAACCGGGTGGACCCTGAGGTCGGCGGCTACCGCGGCTACACCGCTTCCTTCATCGGCTTCGCCCCGGCCGACCAGCCCCGGGTCACCGTCTCCTGCGTGATCCAGGACCCGGTCAACGGCCACTTCGGCGGCCAGCTGTGCGGTCCGGTGTTCAAGCAGGTGATGGAGTTCACCCTCAAGACCCTCCAGGTCCCGCCGAGCGGCAGCGAGGCGCCCAACCTGCCCGTCGAGTGGAAGCCGTGATCGACCATGAGCAACGACCTGGCGGGTGCGGCCGCCGGTGCGGAAAAGGGCCGGTTTGGCTCTGGAAGCCCTTCGGCGGATAGCCTCTGCGCCGTGCCGAAACCCGATCAAATCACCGTGAGCCCGCCCCGCCCCGCCGTGACCGGCGCCCGGCCGCTCGCCGAGGTCGCCCGCCTGCTGGGCGTCGACCCCGTCGAGGGGCCCGAGGTCACCGGCGTCACCCACAACGCCCGCGAGGTCCGCCCCGGCGACCTGTACGTGGCGTTCCCGGGCGCCAACCACCACGGCGCGTCCTTCGCCGGGCAGGCCGCCGCGGCCGGCGCGGTCGCGGTGCTCACCGACCCGGCCGGCGCCGAGCTGGCGGCCGGCGCAGGCCTGCCGCTGCTGGTCGTCGACCGGCCCCGGGCCCGGATGGGCGAGCTCGCGGCCGCCGTCTACGACCGGCCGTCCGAGCGGCTGCTGATGATCGGACTCACCGGCACCAACGGCAAGACCACCACCTCCTACCTGGTCGAGGGCGGCCTGCGGGGCGCCGGCCGCCACCCCGGTGTGATCGGCACCGTCGAGATGCGGGTCGGCGACGAGCGGATCAAGAGCGAGCGGACCACCCCCGAGGCCACCGACCTGCACGCCATCCTCGCCGTGATGGGCGAGCGCGGCGCGGACGCGGTGACCATGGAGGTCTCCAGCCACGCCCTGGTCTACGGCCGCACCGACGGCGTGGCCTTCGACGTCGCGCTGTTCAACAACCTCACCCCCGAGCACCTCGACTTCCACCCGGACATGGAGGACTACTTCCAGGCGAAGGCCCGGCTCTTCCAGCCCGGCAAGTCCCGCTCCGGCGTGGTCAACCTGGACGACGCCTACGGCCGCCGGCTCGCCGCCGAGGCGAAGA
This sequence comes from Kitasatospora putterlickiae, assembly GCF_039527695.1. Classification (NCBI taxonomy): domain Bacteria; kingdom Bacillati; phylum Actinomycetota; class Actinomycetes; order Kitasatosporales; family Streptomycetaceae; genus Kitasatospora; species Kitasatospora putterlickiae. The sequence goes on along the minus strand of NZ_BAAAKJ010000149.1, from coordinate 24,750 downwards.
TCCCGGTCGCCACCTTCTCCGCCACCGGCGCCCCGGAGGCGGACTGGCGCGCGGTGGACGTCCAGCTCGGCCCGGTCGGCTCGACCTTCCGGGTGCTCGGCCCCGACGGCGCCGAGGCGGACGCCTCCGTCCCGCTGCCCGGCCCGTTCAACGTCGCCAACGCGCTGGCCGCGATCGTGGTGCTCGCCACCGCCGGGCTCCCGCTGGAGCGGGCCGTGGCCGGCGTCGCCGCCGTCCCCGGCGTGCCCGGCCGGCTGGAGCGGGTCGACGCCGGTCAGCCGTACGTCGCGGTGGTCGACTACGCGCACAAGCCGGACGCCCTGCGGGCCGTCCTCGGCTCGCTGCGCGAGGTCACCAAGGGCCGGCTGCACGTGGTGGTCGGCTGCGGCGGCGACCGCGACCCGCACAAGCGCGCCCCGATGGGCGGCATCGCCGCCCGGCTGGCCGACACCGCCGTGCTGACCAGCGACAACCCGCGCAGCGAGGACCCGCTGGCGATCCTCGCCACCATGCTGAACGGCGCCGCCGCGGTGCCCGAGGCCGAGCGCGGCGCCGTCCTGGTCGTGCCCGACCGCGCGGAGGCGATCGAACTGGCGGTCGCCCGTGCCCAGGCCGGCGACACCGTGCTGGTGGCCGGCAAGGGCCACGAGCTCGGCCAGTACGTACGAGACGAGATCCGCCCCTTCGACGACCGGGAGGTGCTGCGCGAATCCATCGCGCGGACCACGGCCGCCCGGGGCATCGGAGGAGTAGAGCAGCCGTGATCGCACTGACCCTCGCCGAGGTGGCCGCCGCAGTCGGGGGAACCCTGGCCGACGCCGACCCCGACGCCCTGGTGACCGCCCCGGTCGAGGTCGACTCCCGCAAGGTCCGCCCCGGCGGCCTGTTCGCGGCCTTCGTCGGCGAGCACGTGGACGGCCACGACTACGCGGCCACCGCGATCGAGGCCGGCGCCGTCGCGGTGCTGGCCTCCCGCCCGGTCGGCGGGCCCGCCGTACTGGTCGACAGCGTGGTGGACGCCCTCGGCAGGCTCGCCCGCACCGTCGTGGGCCGCTCCGACGCCGCCGTGGTCGCGCTGACCGGCTCGGTCGGCAAGACCAGCGCCAAGGACCTCATCGCCCAGCTGCTCCAGCGCCTGGGCGACACCGTCTACCCGCCGGGCTCGCTCAACAACGAGATCGGCCACCCGACGACCGCGCTGCGGGTCGAGGAGACCACCCGCCACCTGGTGATGGAGATGGGCGCCCGGCACAAGGGCGACATCGAGTACCTCACCTCGATCACCCCGCCCCGGATCGGCCTGGTGCTCAACGTCGGCACCGCGCACGTCGGCGAGTTCGGCTCCCAGGAGGCGATCGCCGAGGCCAAGGGCGAACTCGTCGAGGCGCTGACCGCCGACGGCACGGCGATCCTCAACGCGGACGACCGCCTGGTGCGCGCGATGGCCTCGCGCACCAAGGCCCGGGTGGTGTACTTCGGCGAGTCCGCGGACGCCGACGTCCGGGCACTGGACATTCGCCTGGACGCCACCGGACGTCCATCCTTCACGCTGAGCACCCCGGCCGGTTCCGCACCCGTGCAGCTGCGCCTGTACGGTGAGCACCACGTCTCGAACGCCCTCGCCGCCGCCGCGGTGGCGATGGAGCTCGGGATGACCGTCGACGACACCGCCGAAGCACTGAGCCAGGCGGGTGCGCTGTCCCGCTGGCGCATGGAGGTCGTCGACCGGGCCGATGGTGTCACCGTCGTCAACGACGCCTACAACGCGAACCCCGACTCGATGCGGGCCGCGCTGCGGGCGCTCATCTCGATCGGGGGGCGCGGCCCGGAGCGCCGCCGCACCTGGGCGGTGCTCGGCGAGATGCGGGAGCTCGGCGAGGACAGCCTGGCCGAGCACGACGCCATCGGGCGGCTCGCCGTCCGGCTGGACGTCACCAAGCTGGTGGCGGTCGGCGGACGCGAGGCGGCCTGCATGGAACTGGGCGCTAGGAACGAAGGTTCGTGGGGTGAGGAGTCGGTGCTGGTGTCCGACGCGGACGCGGCGGTCGAGCTGCTGCGCAGTCAGCTGCGGCCGGGGGATGTGGTGCTGGTGAAGGCCTCCCGTTCGGTGGGGCTGGAGAAGGTGGCCGAGGCCCTCCTCGCGGACGGTGCGGCCGAGTAATGAAGCAGATCCTCTTCTCCGGCATGATCGGCCTGATCCTGTCGCTGGCCGGTACCCCCGCGCTGATCAAGCTGCTCGCCAGGCAGGGCTACGGCCAGTACATCCGCGACGACGGCCCCAAGGCGCACCACAGCAAGAAGGGCACGCCCACCATGGGCGGCATCGCCTTCATCCTGGCGACGCTGGTGGCCTACTTCGCGACCAAGGCGATAACGGGCGAGAGCCCGACCGCCTCCGGCCTGCTGGTGCTGTTCCTGACCACCGGTCTGGGCCTGGTCGGCTTCCTCGACGACTACATCAAGGTCGTCAAGCGCCGCTCGCTGGGCCTGCGGGCCAAGGCCAAGCTGGCCGGCCAGTCCATCGTCGGACTCGCCTTCGCCGTGCTGGCCCTGCAGTTCCCCGACAACGCCGGCCGCACGCCGGCCTCGGAGCACCTGTCCTTCGTCCGGGACTTCGAGTGGGCGGTCGGCCCGGTGCTGTTCGTCATCTTCGCGTACTTCCTGATCGCCGCCACCTCCAACGGCGTCAACCTGACGGACGGTCTGGACGGCCTGGCCACCGGCGCCTCGGTGATGGCCTTCGGCGCCTACACCTTCATCGGCGTCTGGGAGTACGGCCAGAGCTGCGCCTACGTGGCGTCGGCCACCTCCAACTGCTACGACGTCCGCGACCCGCTGGACCTCGCGGTGGTCGCGGCGGCTCTGATGGGCTCCTGCTTCGGCTTCCTGTGGTGGAACACCTCGCCCGCCAAGATCTTCATGGGCGACACCGGCTCGCTGGCCCTCGGCGGCGCGCTGGCCGGTCTGGCGATCTGCTCGCGCACCGAGATCCTGCTCGTCCTGCTGGGCGGCCTCTTCGTGATCATCACCCTCTCGGTGATCATCCAGGTCGGCTCGTTCCGGATGACCGGCAAGCGCGTCTTCAAGATGGCCCCCCTGCAGCACCACTTCGAACTCAAGGGCTGGAGCGAGGTCCTGGTCGTGGTCCGGTTCTGGATCATCCAGGGCCTCTGCGTGGCCGTCGGCCTCGGCCTCTTCTACGCGGGATGGGTGACCGGATGACCGCCACCGAACCGGTGAACCCGGACTGGGCCGGACTCCCGGTCGCCGTCGCCGGGCTCGGCGTCTCCGGCATCAGCGCCGCCCGCGTCCTGCACGGCCTCGGCGCGCGCGTCACGGTCGTGGACGGCGGCTCCGGCGAAGGCCTGAAGGCCCGGGCGGCCGAGCTGGAGGCGCAGGGCGTCACCGTCCGCCTCGGCGACGGCGCCACCCTGCCCGAGGGCACCCGCCTGGTCGTCACCTCGCCCGGCTGGCCGCCGAGCAGCCCGCTGTTCGCCGCCGCCGCGGCAGCCGGCGTCGAGGTCTGGGGCGACGTCGAGCTGGCCTGGCGCCTGCGCCGGCCGCTGCCCGCCACCGGCGAGCCCGCCCCCTGGCTGGCCGTCACCGGCACCAACGGCAAGACCACCACCGTCCAGATGCTCGCCTCGATCCTCACCGCCGCCGGCCGGCGCACCGCCGCCGTCGGCAACGTCGGGGTCTCGGTGCTGGACGCGGTGCTCGCCGAGGAGCCCTACGACGTGCTCGCCGTCGAGCTCTCCAGCTACCAGCTGCACTGGGCGCCCTCGCTGCGCCCGCACTCGGCCGCCGTGCTCAACCTGGCGCCCGACCACCTCGACTGGCACGGCTCGATGGAGGCGTACGCCGCCGACAAGGGCCGGATCTACGAGGGCAACGCCGTCGCCTGCGTGTACAACCTGGCCGACCCGGCCACCGAGGCGCTGGTCCGCGAGGCCGACGTCGAGGAGGGCTGCCGGGCGATCGGTTTCGGCCTCGGCGCACCCGGCCCGTCCAACCTCGGCGTGGTCGACGGCCTGCTGGTGGACCGCGCGTTCGTGGCCGACCGGGCCAAGAACGCGGCTGAACTGGGCTCGGTCGAGGACGTCAGCCCTGCTGCGCCCCACAACATCACCAACGCCCTCGCGGCCGCCGCGCTGGCCCGCGCCTACGGCGTGGAGCCGAAGGCCGTCCGGGAGGGCCTGCGGGCCTTCCGGCCGGACGCGCACCGGATCGCCGAGGTCGCGGTGGTCGACGGCGTCACGTACGTCGACGACTCCAAGGCGACCAACACCCACGCCGCCGCGGCCTCGCTGGCCGCCTACCGGCCGATCGTCTGGATCGCCGGCGGACTGGCCAAGGGCGCGACCTTCGACGACCTGGTCCAGGGCGCCGCCGAGCGGCTGCGCGGCGTCGTGCTGATCGGCGAGGACCGCGCGCTGATCGCCGAGGCGCTGGCGCGACACGCGCCGGATGTCCCGGTGATCGAGGCGGCCGAGGGCCAGACTGGCGCGGTGGCGATGACGGAGGTGGTCCGCGCGGCCGCGTCACTCGCCCGAACGGGTGACACGGTGCTGCTGGCCCCCGCCTGTGCCTCGATGGACATGTTCACCAACTACGGCGAACGCGGCGACCTCTTCGCCGCGGCCGTCCGGGAGCTGGCGGACGGGAACCGGTAGGCAACCCGTGCCTCGTGGCCTCCGGCCGGAGGCCACGAGGAATGAGAAGGGGAGCTGTGGTGGGGCAGGGCGGCAGGGCGGGCGGTTCGAGCGCGCCGGAGAAGGGGCGCCCGGCCGGGTCCCTGCGGGTGATCTCGGCCACCACCACCGCCTACAAGTCGGCCGGTCCGGTGGCCCGTCTGCAGGCCTTCCGGGCCCGCGTGCGGTACGCCCTGGACCGGCCGCTCACGCCCTACCTGCTGATCGCCGGCACGGCGCTGCTGCTGGTCGTGCTCGGGCTGATGATGGTCTTCTCGGCCTCGCAGATCCTCGCGCTGGGCCAGCACCGTTCGACCCAGTTCTACTTCTACAAGCAGCTGCTCGCGGTGGTGCTCGGCTTCGCCCTGCTGCTCGGCTTCGCGCTGGTGCCGGTGGCGGTGCTGCGGGTGATCGTCTACCCGATGATGCTCGTGGTGATCGGCGCCATGGTGCTGGTCGCGATCCCGGGCATCGGCATGGAGGTCAACGGCAACCGGAACTGGCTGGATTTCGGCGTGTTCCAGTTCCAGCCGTCCGAGTTCGCCAAGCTCGCCCTGGTGCTCTGGGGCGCCGACCTGCTCGCCCGCAAGCAGAAGACCGGCACCCTCGACCAGTGGAAGCACCTGCTGGTCCCACTGGTGCCGGGCACCCTGCTGCTGCTCGCGCTGATCATGCTCGGCGGCGACATGGGCACCACGATGATCCTGGTGGCGATGCTCTTCGGCCTGCTCTGGATGGTCGGAGCGCCGCTGCGGCTGTTCGTGGCGACCCTCGGCGTGGCCGTCGTGGTCTGCACCGCCCTGGTGGTCACCGTCCCGCACCGTGCCGAGCGGCTCTCCTGCATCGGCGTGACCAAGCTCGACCCGGCCGGCGACTGCTTCCAGGCCCTGCACGGCGTCTACTCGTTCGGCCTCGGCGGTCTGTTCGGCTCCGGACTCGGCGCCGGCGTGGAGAAGTGGGGCCAGCTCCCGGAGGCGCACACCGACTTCATCTTCGCCACCACCGGCGAGGAACTGGGTCTGGTGGGGACGCTGTCGGTGATCGGTCTCTTCGCGGCACTAGGCTACGCGGGTATCCGTGTGGCCATCGGCACGAAGGATCCCTTCGTCAGGTACGCCGCGGGAGCCGCCACCACCTGGATCATGGCGCAGGCCGTGATCAACCTGGGGTCGGCGCTGGGACTGCTGCCCATCGCGGGCGTCCCGCTCCCGCTGTTCTCCTACGGCGGTTCCGCCATGCTGTCGGCCATGTCCGCGATCGGGGTGCTGCTCTGCCTGGCACGCAGCAGCTCGGGCGCGAAGGCGGCCCTGGCCGCCCGGAGCAAGAACTCCCGGATCAGGAGACAGCTGGCCCGGGTGCTGCCACGACGACGAACCACAGCGCGCCCGGCCAGCGGGCCGGCACGCAGGGAGCGGTGAATTTCGGTGCATGTCGTACTCGCCGGCGGGGGGACCGCCGGTCACATCGAGCCGGCCATGGCCCTCGCGGACGCCCTCCGCAGGCATGACCCGTCCATCGGGATCACCGCCCTCGGCACCGAGCGCGGCCTGGAGACCCGGCTGGTGCCCGAGCGCGGCTACCAGCTCGAACTGATCCCGGCCGTTCCGCTGCCCCGCAAGCCCACCCCCGAGCTGATCACCGTCCCGGGCCGGCTGCGCGGCACCGTCCGGGCCGCCCAGGAGATCATCGAGCGGGTCAAGGCGGACGCCGTGGTCGGCTTCGGCGGCTACGTCGCGATGCCCGCCTACCTGGCCGCCAAGCGGGCCGGTGTGCCGATCGTGGTGCACGAGGCCAACGCCCGGCCCGGCCTGGCCAACAAGATCGGCGCCCGGTACAGCGACTTCGTCGCGGTCTCCACGCCGGACAGCAAGCTGCGCGACTCCCGGTACATCGGCATCCCGCTGCGCCGGACCATCGCGACGCTGGACCGCAACGCGGCCCGCCCGGAGGCCCGGCACTACTTCGGCCTCGACCAGCGGCTGCCCACCCTGCTGGTCTCCGGCGGCTCGCAGGGCGCCCGCCGGCTGAACGAGACGATCACCGCGATCGCCCCCCGGCTCCAGCAGTACGGGGTGCAGATCCTGCACGCGGTCGGCCCCAAGAACGAGCTGCCGCAGGTCGACGAGATCCCCGGGATGCCGCCGTACCGCCCGGTGCCGTACCTGGACCGGATGGACCTCGCCTACGCGGCGGCCGACATGATGCTCTGCCGGGCCGGCGCCATGACGGTGGCCGAGCTGGCCGCGGTCGGCCTGCCCGCCGCGTTCGTGCCGCTGCCGATCGGCAACGGCGAGCAGCGGCTGAACGCCCAGCCGATGGTCAAGGCCGGCGGCGGCCTGCTGGTCGACGACGCCGAGCTGAACCCGGACTGGGTGCTGCGGAACGTGCTGCCGGTGCTCACCGACCCGCAGCGGCTGTGGGACATGAGCCGGGCCGCCGCCGAGTTCGGCCGCCGGGACGCCGACGACCTGCTGGTCGGCATGGTCTACGAGGCCATCGAAGCCGCCCGGGGTGGCCGCCGTCGTGGCTGACGCCCGGCTCGCCGATCCCCTCGACGAGGAGTTCGAGGCCGAGGAGTACGCTCCTCGGCTCCGGCTCTCCCGGCGGGGGGTGCTGGTGCTGGGCGGCCTGTCGGCGGTGCTCCTCGGGGCGCTGTCCTGGCTGGTTTTCTTCTCCTCGGTGCTGGAGGTCCGTTCGGTCTCGGTGCAGGGCATGCGGGACGACCGGCTGACGGCCGACGAGGTCCGCTCGGCGATCGGCGGGGCCGGCTCCGGCCCGCTGGCCCGGGTGGACCTCGACGAGGCCCGCCGGCGGGTGGAGGCGATACCCCGGGTGGCGAAGGCGGAGGTCTGGCGGGGCTGGCCGAACACCCTGCGGGTGAAGGTCACCCAGCGCACGGCGGTCGCCGTCGTCAAGGGCGAGGACGGGCTGTTCACCCAGGTCGACGCGGGCGGCGTGAGCTTCGCCACCGAGCCGGCCGCCCTGGAGGGCGTTCCGGTGGTGGAGCTGAAGCTCAGCCAGCAGGCCCTGGACGCCCAGTCGGTGATCGACCACGGGCAGCTGGTGCGGGGCGCGGTGGCGGTGGCCGCCGGCCTGCCGGAGGACGTCCGGCAGCGGGCCGGGGCCGTGATCGTGCACTCGTACGACGACATCCGGCTCCAGCTCGCCGGGGGCGCGACGGTGCGTTGGGGGAGTCCCGAGCAGACCGATCGAAAAGCCCGGGTGCTGGTGGCGCTACTGAATCAGAAGGGTACGAACTTCGATGTGAGTGCCCCTGAGTCGCCTTCGGTGTCCGGATGATCCGGTAGGTTTTCTGCTGCAGGAGGGGGTTGACGCGGTTTCGCGTCGGCCCGACCCTTGGTGGTCACCCCGGTTTCATTCGCCGGTCGATGATCACATAGGCTCAAAAGAAAAAGGGAAGCTCGGCGTGTTCGTTGAAACACGTGGCCGGAGCCACCTAGTGTCCTGTGTCACCAGACTGTGTTTCCTGGTGATGTGACAGAGGCACAGCACTAACCCTAAAGGTCAAGTTTAGGGTTGGGGTCGGCGGTCGGCATTTCGGACATTGCGTCAGAAACCGGGCTCCCTACCCATCGACATCCGTCGGTTCGGCCCCACAGGGCATCGGGCCGACCCGGAAATTCGAGGCGAGAGGCCTTCGACGTGGCAGCACCGCAGAACTACCTCGCAGTCATCAAGGTCGTCGGTATCGGCGGCGGTGGTGTCAACGCCATCAACCGGATGATCGAGGTCGGTCTCAAGGGCGTCGAGTTCATCGCGATCAACACCGATGCGCAGGCCCTCCTCATGAGCGACGCCGACGTCAAGCTCGATGTGGGCCGTGAACTCACCCGGGGCCTCGGCGCCGGCGCCAACCCCGAGGTCGGCCGGAAGGCCGCCGAGGACCACCGCGAGGAGATCGAGGAGGTCCTCAAGGGGGCCGACATGGTCTTCGTCACCGCCGGTGAGGGCGGCGGCACCGGCACGGGCGGCGCGCCGGTCGTCGCCAACATCGCCCGCTCGCTGGGCGCGCTCACCATCGGCGTGGTCACCCGCCCGTTCACCTTCGAGGGCCGGCGGCGCGCCAACCAGGCCGAGGACGGCATCGCCTCGCTGCGCGAAGAGGTCGACACCCTCATCGTGATCCCCAACGACCGGCTGCTGTCCATCTCGGACCGTCAGGTCAGCGTCCTGGACGCGTTCCGCTCGGCCGACCAGGTGCTGCTCTCCGGTGTCCAGGGCATCACCGACCTGATCACCACCCCCGGTCTGATCAACCTCGACTTCGCCGACGTCAAGTCCGTCATGTCGGACGCCGGTTCGGCGCTCATGGGCATCGGTTCGGCCCGTGGCGAGGACCGCGCCAAGGCGGCCGCCGTGATGGCGATCTCCTCGCCGCTGCTGGAGGCCTCGATCGACGGCGCCCGCGGCGTGCTGCTCTCCATCTCCGGCGGCTCCGACCTCGGCCTGTTCGAGATCAACGAGTCCGCCCAGCTGGTCAGCGAGGCGGCCCACCCCGAGGCCAACATCATCTTCGGCGCCGTCATCGACGACGCGCTCGGCGACGAGGTCCGGGTCACCGTCATCGCGGCCGGCTTCGACGGCGGGCAGCCGCCGGCCATCGTGCGCGAGCCGGTGGTCAAGGCGAGCGCGACCCCGGCGAGCGGCTCGACCGCCTCGTCCAGTGGCGGTGGCACGCCCGAGCGTCCGGCCGGCCGCCCCTCGTACGGCGGCATCGGCTCGGTGACCTCCCGTCCGGAGGGCGAGGGCGCCGCCCCCGCCCGCCCGGCCGAGGCCCCGGCGACCGCGACCGCCGCCCCGGTGCCGCCGCAGGTGCAGCCGGTCCGCCAGCCGTTCGTGGAGAGCCCGGCCGAGGAACTCGACGTCCCGGATTTCCTTAAGTGATCGACCACGCGGTCCGCGACGGTGCTCACTTCGCCTTCACCACCCGGTGGGGCGGGGTGAGCACTTCGTCGTACGGGGAGCTGAACCTCGGCGGCGCGGTGGGGGACGACCCGGCGGCCGTCCGGGAGAACCGGGCGATCGCGGCCCGCGCGCTCGGCCTCGACCCGGCCGACGTGGTCTGGATGAACCAGGTGCACGGCGCCGACGTGGCCGTGGTGACCGGGCGGCAGCCGGCCGGGCAGGCTCCGACCGTGGACGCGGTGGTCACCGACCGGCCGCTGGCGCTGGCGGTGCTCACCGCCGACTGCACGCCGGTGCTGCTGGCCGACCCGGTCGCGGGCGTGG
>NZ_BAAAKJ010000149.1:531-14787 GCF_039527695.1 Kitasatospora putterlickiae | reverse complement strand
TCGCCGCCGGGGTGGTCCCGGCGGCGGTCCGGGCGATGGTGGAACTCGGCGCCGAACCCGGGCGGATCACCGCCGCCACCGGCCCCGCGGTCTGCGGCCGCTGCTACGAGGTGCCCGCGCCGTTGCGCGCCGAGGTCGCCGAGCGGGTGCCCGCCGCGTACGCGGAGACCTCCTGGGGAACCCCGGCGCTGGACGTGCCGGAGGGCGTCGCGGCCCAGCTGGCCGCCGCGGGCGTCACCGCTCTGACGCGGTCGCCGGTCTGCACCCTCGAATCCGCCGACCACTACTCCTACCGTCGCGAGCAGCGCACGGGCCGGCTCGCGAGCTACGTCTGGTTGGGCTCCGAACAGTGATGACGAAGTGATGACGAACGACATCTACGGACCGTTCCCGAGCGGCTCCGATCGGTTTCCGGACAAGGGCTGGCTGGACGCGCTGACGGAGGGCCAGCGCGCCCGCTACGAGGAACTGGGCACCAACCTGGAGGTCGTCGAGCGCCGGATCGCCGACGCCTGCGCCGCCGCCGGGCGGGCGCGCGACGAGGTCCGGCTGATCGTGGTCACCAAGACCTACCCGGCCGAGGACACCGCGCTGCTGGCCGGCCTGGGCGTCACCGACGTCGCGGAGAACCGTGACCAGGACGCCGCGCCCAAGGCGGAGCAGTGCAGAAACCTTCCTCTCGCCTGGCACTTCGTCGGCCAGCTGCAGACCAACAAGGTCCGTTCGGTCGTCCGCTACGCCGACCACGTGCACTCGGTGGACCGGCCGCGGCTGGTGGAGTCGCTCGGCGCGGCGGTGCGCAAGGCCGAGCGCGCCGACCTCGGCTGCCTGGTCCAGATCGCGCTGGACAAGGAGCACGGGGAGGGCGGGCACCGGGCCGGCGTCGCCCCGGCGGACGTCGCGGAACTGACCGACGCGATCGCCGACACGCCCGGGCTGCGCCTGGACGGTGTGATGACGGTCGCTCCGCTCTCCGGACCGCTGGCCGGGGACCCGGCCGCCGCCTTCGATCGGCTGGCGGAAATCGCAACCGCCGTACGGACCGCCCATCCGGCTGCCACCATGGTGTCGGCAGGGATGAGCGGTGACCTTGAGCAGGCCATTGCCGCCGGAGCGACACATGTGCGCGTCGGAACGGCGGTACTCGGAGTGCGGTCACCCCTCGGGTAACGTCACCGGGTAGTAGATCAGACTGCAGGACAAAATAGGACAGAAGCTAGCAGCTTATCTGAGCGCTAGCCAACCGTGGATCGCAGCTCCGCGGCCCTCATCCACGAACTTTGATTGGCCGTCGGCCTGACGAAGCGTCGTGGGCGGACCGCGGAATCCGCAGGCAGGGGCCGTACGGCCCGGCCGCCGGGACGGAGCCGGTCCACCACAAGCGGAGGAGACAGGAGCATGGCCGGCGCGATGCGCAAGATGGCGGTCTACCTCGGCCTCGTGGAGGACGAGACGTACGACGGTCAGGGGTACGACCCCGACGACGACTACGACGCGGACCCCGAGCCGATCCGGACCGGGCGCACCGAGGACATCCCGCGGCCGGCCGCGCCGGCGCCCGCGCCCGTCTCCTCGATCACCCCGCAGCCGGTGCCCGCCGCCGTCCCGATCCGCCAGGAGACCCCGAGGATGGCCCCAGTGTCGTCCATCACACCCGACCGCCGCCACAACCTGGAGAAGAGCGCCCCGGTGATCATGCCCAAGGTCGTGAACGAACGAGAGCCCTACCGCATCACTACGCTGCACCCGAGGACCTACAACGAGGCCCGTACCATCGGCGAACAGTTCCGTGGCGGCACCCCCGTGATCATGAATCTCACGGAGATGGACGACACCGACGCGAAGCGGCTCGTAGACTTCGCCGCTGGACTCGTCTTCGGTCTGCACGGCAGTATCGAGCGCGTGACACAGAAGGTCTTCCTCCTGTCGCCTGCTAACGTCGATGTCACGGCGGAGGACAAGGCTCGGATCGCCGAGGGTGGGTTCTTCAACCAGAGCTGACCCGGCCACGACTTTACGTGTGGATCTGATCGACAGTGAGTTAGCGACAGGAGAGCGGCCTCAGGGCCGAGAACAGGGGAGAGGGAAGCGCGATGGAGATCGTGTGGGCGGTGCTCTACTACGCACTGACCGTCTTCCTGGTGTTCCTGCTCGTGCGGTTGGTGATGGACTGGGTGTTCCAGTTCGCGCGTTCGTGGCGGCCGGGCAAGGCCATGGTTCTGGTCCTGGAGGCCACGTACACTGTCACGGATCCGCCGCTCAAGCTTCTGCGGCGGTTCATTCCGCCGCTGCGTCTCGGGGGCGTGGCGCTCGACCTGTCCTTCTTCGTACTGATGATCATTGTGTATGTCCTGATCTCGCTTGTGCGGCCCTAGTCGTAGGTGAGCGATGCGACAGGATGCCGGTGTGCCGACGATCACGTTGAGGTGAAGAGATGCCATTGACCCCCGAGGACGTTCGGAACAAGCAGTTCACGACCGTCCGCCTGCGCGAAGGCTATGACGAGGACGAGGTCGATGCCTTCCTCGACGAGGTCGAGGCGGAGCTGACCCGTCTCCTCCGCGAGAACGAGGACCTGCGGGCCAAGCTGGCCGCCGCGACCCGGGCCGCCGCGCAGAACCAGGCCAACATGCGCAAGGAGCCGCCGCAGGACGCCCGACCCGGCGCCCCGGTGCCGGCCGCCATATCCGGCCCGCCGGTCCCCGGCCAGCAGGGCGGCCCCGGTGGCCCGCAGCAGCAGATGGGCCCGGGCGGTCCGCAGCAGCAGCAGATGGGCCCCGGCCCGCAGCAGCAGATGGGCAACCAGCCGCTCGGCCTGCCGTCCGGTGCCCCGCAGCTTCCCGCTGGTCAGGGCGGCCCGATGGGCGGCCCCGGTGGTCCGCAGCAGCAGCAGATGGGCCAGACCATGGGTGGCCAGCAGCAGCTGGTCCAGCCGATGGGTGGTCAGATGCTGCAGCCGATGGGCGGCCCCGGCGGCCCGCAGGGCATGGGCAACCCCATGGGCCAGGGCATGGGCCAGCAGCAGATGCAGCAGATGGGCGGCCCCATGGGCGGCCCGCAGCAGATGCAGCAGATGGGCGCCCCGATGCAGCAGCAGGGCCCCGGCGGCGACAGCGCCGCCCGGGTGCTGGCGCTCGCTCAGCAGACCGCCGACCAGGCGATCTCCGAGGCGCGTTCCGAGGCCAACAAGATCGTCGGCGAGGCCCGCAGCCGCGCCGAGGGTCTGGAGCGGGACGCCCGTGCCAAGGCCGACGCCCTGGAGCGGGACGCCCAGGAGAAGCACCGGGTCGCGATGGGCTCGCTGGAGTCCGCCCGCGCCACGCTGGAGCGCAAGGTCGAGGACCTGCGGGCGTTCGAGCGTGAGTACCGGACGCGCCTGAAGTCCTACCTGGAGACCCAGCTGCGCCAGCTGGAGTCGCAGGCGGACGACTCGCTCGCCCCGCCGCGGATCCCGGCCACCGCGTCGCTGCCGCCGGCCGCGTCGTCGATGGCTCCGGCCGGTGCGAGCGCGATGAGCAGCCCGTCGCCGAGCTTCGGCGGCAGCCAGCCGTCGTTCGGCGGGAACCAGCCCTCCTTCGGCGGGCAGGGCTCCTTCGGCGGGAACTCGGGCGGGCAGGGCTTCGGCGGGCAGGCCTCGGGTGGCAACTCGGGTGCGCCGCAGATGCAGCCGGCCGGGATGACCCAGCCGATGGCGGCCGTGCGTCCGCAGCCGCCGCAGCCGATGCAGCAGGCTCCGGCGCCGATGCGGGGCTTCCTGATCGACGAGGACGGCGACAACTAGCGGTCACCGCTTGGCGAAGCGCCCCCTGTCCGACCCTTCGGGGTCGGACAGGGGGCGCTTCCGCGTTGAGCGGGCGCGGGGGGAAGAGCAAGGACCGCCGCCACCTCGGGAGAGGTGACGGCGGCCCTTTGCGGATCCGGTCAGGCCTTGCGGAGCTGGAAGGCGAGGCCGAGGGAGTCGTCGGAGAAGGTGTCGGACTGCCAGTCGGCGGCGCCGGCGGCGAAGTCGGTGGCGAGCACCTCCTCGGCGACCAGGGCGCCGTGCTCGGCGATGGCCTCCGCGGTCTCGTCGCTGGTGGCCCGCCAGCGCAGGACGATGCGGTCGGCGACGTCCAGGCCGGAGTTCTTGCGGGCCTCCTGGATCTGGCGGATGGCGTCGCGGGCGACGCCCAGGCGCTTGAGCTCGGGGGTGATCGCCAGGTCGAGGGCGACGGTGGCGCCGGACTCGTTGGCGACGGCCCAGCCCTCGCGAGGAGTCTCCGTGATGATCACCTCATCGGGGGAGAGGGCGACGGTCTCGCCGTTCAGCTCGACGGAGGTGGTGCCCCCGGACCGCAGTTCGGCGGCGAGCCTGGCGGCGTCCGCGGCGGCGACCGCCTTGGCGACGTCCTGCACGCCCTTGCCGAAGCGCTTGCCCAGCGCGCGGAAGTTGGCCTTGGCGGTGGTGTCGACCAGTGAGGCACCGACCTCGGCGAGCGACTCCAGGGCGGAGACGTTGAGCTCCTCGGCGATCTGCGCGCGCAGGTCGGCGGGCAGCTCGTCCCAGCCCTGGGCGGCGACCAGCGCCCGGGACAGCGGCTGACGGGTCTTCACCCCGGACTCGGCGCGGGTGGCCCGGCCCAGTTCGACCAGGCGGCGGACCAGCGCCATGTGCCGGGAGAGGTCGGCGTCGACCAGCGACTCGTCCGCCTCCGGCCATTCGGCCAGGTGGACCGAGGCCGGGGCGTCCGGGGCGACCGGGACGACCAGGTCCTGCCAGACCTGCTCGGTGATGAACGGGGTGAGCGGGGCCATCAGCCGGGTGACGGTCTCCAGCGCCTCGTGCAGGGTGGCGAGCGCGGCGGCGTCGCCCTGCCAGAAGCGGCGGCGGCCGCGGCGCACGTACCAGTTGGAGAGGTCGTCGACGAAGCCGGAGAGCAGCTTGCCGGCGCGCTGGGTGTCGTACGCCTCGAAGGCCGCGTCGACCTCGCGGACCAGGGTGTTCAGCTCGGAGAGCACCCAGCGGTCCAGCTGCGGGCGGTCGGCCGGGGCCGGGTCGCTCGCGGAGGGGGCCCAGCCGCAGGTGCGGGCGTAGAGGGCCTGGAAGGCGACGGTGTTCCAGTAGGTGAGGAGGGTCTTGCGGACCACCTCCTGGATCGTCCCGTGGCCGACCCGGCGGGCCGACCAGGGCGAGCCGCCGGCCGCCATGAACCAGCGGACGGCGTCGGCGCCGTGCTGGTCCATCAGCGGGATCGGCTGCAGGATGTTGCCCAGGTGCTTGGACATCTTGCGGCCGTCCTCGGCCAGGATGTGGCCCAGGCAGACGACGTTCTCGTAGCTGTTCCTGTCGAACACCAGGGTGCCGACGGCCATCAGGGTGTAGAACCAGCCGCGGGTCTGGTCGATCGCCTCGGAGATGAACTGCGCCGGGTAGCGCCGCTCGAACAGCTCCTTGTTCTGGTACGGGTAGCCGTACTGGGCGAAGGGCATCGAGCCCGAGTCGTACCAGGCGTCGATGACCTCGGGCACCCGGGTGGCGGTGCCGCCGCAGTCGCGGCAGTCGAAGACGACCTCGTCGATGTACGGGCGGTGCGGGTCCAGGCCGCTCTGGTCGGTGCCGGTCAGCTCGGTGAGCTCGGCCAGCGAGCCGACGCAGGTGAGGTGGCCCTCCTCGCAGCGCCAGATCGGCAGCGGGGTGCCCCAGTAGCGGTTGCGGCTGAGCGCCCAGTCGATGTTGTTGTTCAGCCAGTCGCCGAAGCGGCCGTGCTTGACGTTCTCGGGGAACCAGTTGGTGGCCTCGTTCTCCCGGATCAGGGCGTCCTTGACCGCGGTGGTGCGGATGTACCAGGACGGCTGCGCGTAGTAGAGCAGCGCGGTGTGGCAGCGCCAGCAGTGCGGGTAGCTGTGCTCGTACGGCACGTGGCGGAAGAGCAGGTCGCGCGCCTGGAGGTCCTTGACCAGGGCCTCGTCGGCCTTCTTGAAGAACTGGCCGCCGACCAGCGGGACCTCGGGGGCGAAGGTGCCGTCGGCCAGCACCGGGTTGACCACCGGCAGGCCGTACTTGCGGCAGGTCGCGAGGTCGTCGGCGCCGAAGGCGGGCGACTGGTGGACGATGCCGGTGCCGTCCTCGGTGGTGACGTACTCGGCGTTGAGGACGTAGTGCGCGTTCTCGATCTCGACCAGGTCGAACGGGCGGCGGTAGGCCCAGCGCTCCATCTCGGCGCCGGTGAAGGACTCGCCGGTCGGCTCCCAGCCCTCGCCGAGGGCCTTGGCCAGCAGCGGCTCGGCGACCACCAGCCGCTCGGTGCCGTCGGTGGCCACCACGTAGGTGACCTCGGGGTGCACGGCGGCGGCGGTGTTGGAGACCAGGGTCCACGGGGTGGTGGTCCACACCAGCAGGGCGGCCCGGCCGGCCAGCGGGCCGCTGGTCAGCGGGAAGCGGACGAAGACCGAGGGGTCGACGACGGTCTCGTAGCCCTGGGCCAGCTCGTGGTCCGAGAGGCCGGTGCCGCAGCGCGGGCACCAGGGGGCGACCCGGTGGTCCTGGACCAGCAGGCCCTTGTCGAAGATCTGCTTGAGCGACCACCAGACGGACTGCACGTAGGACGGGTCCATGGTGCGGTAGGCCTCGTCGAGGTCGACCCAGTAGCCCATCCGGGTGGTGAGCTCGGTGAAGGCGTCGGTGTGGCGGGTCACCGACTCGCGGCACTTGGCGTTGAACTCGGCGATGCCGTAGTTCTCGATGTCCTGCTTGCCGGAGAAGCCCAGCTCCTTCTCGACGGCCAGCTCGACCGGCAGGCCGTGACAGTCCCAGCCGGCCTTGCGGGCGACGTGGTAGCCCTTCATCGTCCGGTAGCGGGGGAAGACGTCCTTGAAGACGCGGGCCTCGATGTGGTGGGCGCCGGGCATGCCGTTGGCGGTCGGCGGGCCCTCGTAGAAGACCCACTCCGGGCGGCCCTCGGACTGGGCCAGGCTGCGCTGGAACACCTTGTTGTCCTGCCAGAAGGAGAGGATCCGGTGTTCGAGCGCGGGCAGGTCTACCTGCGCGGGGACGGGGTTGTAGGTGGTGGCCATCGCGGGCGTCTACCTCCGGCGGATGCGTGGACGGGATCCGACGGAGGGACGAGACGGCGAGCCGTCCCGCGGTACCACCCTCCTTGGCCGCGGTCCTGCGTGCGGCCCTCTTGTTTGGGCTTGCGGCCGGGTTTACTGGGCCGGCGCGACGGGCGGGGTCGCGGACCGTTCTTCCGGCGGCTCCGGGGTGATCTTCGCGCGGTGCACACCCCCGGGCTCGCACCGTCCCCGGGTCGCTGGTGGCTGCGTACTGCGGTACTCGTCCCCATCTGCGCCTTGCAGGCCCAGTGTATCGGCCGTCGCAAGTCGGTTTCGGCGCGCCCGGGCCTGGGGCACAACTCTGTTCGGCGTGCCGGGCGTGGTGCCCGTGACGCCTGCCCGGGTGGGATCATTGTGAGGCGCCGGTATGTCATGTTGTGACCGTTTTTGATCGGGATTATCGTTCCGGCACTGGAGGCCGCCGGGAACCGGCGGCTCGATTCGTTCGTAGATGGGGTCGAAGCCATGGCTGAGAAGGCAACCGGCGCGGGTACCGCCACCAAGCGGGCACGCAAGGCCGTGGCAGGCGACCCAGGGGAGGGGACCGTGACCACTACCGCACGGCGCAAGAACACCACCGACACCACCCTCGTGGCCCCGGGCCGCACCCGTACCCCGGCCGGGGCCACCGCCCGGTCCGCCGGCGGCGCCGAGTCGGTCGACCCGGCCGAGCTGCCGGTCCGGGCCGGCGAGGACCCGTGGACCTCCGAGGAGGTGCACGAGCTGCACGCCGAGCTGCTCAGCGACATCGACCGGCTGCAGCACGAGATCGGCGCGGCCGAGGCCGCCATCACCGGCCTGATGCGGGACTCCAACGACGGGGCCGGCGACGACCAGGTGGACGCCGGTACGAAGAACATCTCGCGGGAGAGCGAGCTGGCGCTGGCCAACAACGCCCGCGACAGCCTCGCCCAGACCGAGCACGCGCTGGCCCGGCTGGAGGGCGTCGGCTTCGGCACCTGCGAGTCCTGCGGCCAGGCCATCGGCAAGGCGCGGATGCAGGCCTTCCCTCGCGCGACGCTGTGCGTCCAGTGCAAGGCGAAGCAGGAACGTCGCTGACGCCTCCGGGCGACCGGCCCGGTAGGACGCGGGGGGTCGGGCTTGACGTAGGCTCGACCCCGTAACGTCGCCCGATCCCTCGGCGGATCGGGTTTCCCACCGGCCTCGGCCCCCACGTCACGGCAGCGGAGCGGATCATCAGCACGCAAGGTTCCCCCCAGACCCGGGACGAATCCGTCCCGACGCTCGCGGACGTCGCGGCCGGGGCCGTCCCGGCCGACGGGGAGGAGCCCGTCGCCCGGCCGGAGGCCGCCACTCGGCCGGAGACCCCCGCCCGGACCGAGGGGCCGGCTGCGGACCCGGCGCCCGCCGAGGAGCCGAAGGGGCCCCGGCGGATCGGTGTGCTGCTGATCGTCGCGCTGCTCGCCTTCCTGATCGACCTGGGCAGCAAGCTGCTGGTCGTGGCCCGGCTGGAGAACCACGCGGCGATCGAGGTGATCGGCGACGTGGTGACCTTCCAGGTGATCCGCAACTCCGGCGCCGCCTTCGGCATGGGGCAGGCGCTCACCGTCCTCTTCACCATGATCGCCTCGGCCGTCATCGTGGTGATCTGGCGGATCGCCCGGCGGCTGTACAGCCTGCCCTGGGCGATCGCGCTCGGCCTGCTGCTCGGCGGGGCGCTCGGCAACCTCACCGACCGGTTGTTCCGCTCGCCCGGCGTCTTCCGCGGGCACGTGGTGGACTTCATCTCCGTCCAGCACTTCGCGGTCTTCAACCTCGCCGACTCGGCGATCGTCTGCGGCGGCATCCTGGTCGTCCTGCTCTCCTTCCGCGGCAGCAACCCGGACGGCACCGTGCACGAGCAGCCGGAGAAGGGCGAGCAGGCCGGCCAGGCCGAGTAGCCCCCGCGCGGTCCCGGGAGCGTCCGGCGGGGCGGCGCGCGTCCGGCATACTCGTACGGGTGAGTACCGCAGCGCAGATCCGCAGCCTCCCCGTTCCCGACGGCCTGGAGGGCGAACGCCTCGACGCCGCCCTGGCCCGGATGTTCGGCTTCTCCCGGACCAAGGCCGCCGAGCTGGCCGCCGACGGGAAGGTGACGCTCGACGGCGCCGCCGCCGGCAAGTCGGACCGGGTCACCGCCGGCTCCTGGCTGGAGGTTGAGATCCCGGCGCCGGCCGCGCCGGTGCGGATCGTCGCCGAGCCCGTCGACGGCATGCGCATCGTCCACGACGACGAGGACATCGTGCTCGTCGACAAGCCGGTCGGCGTCGCCGCGCACCCCAGCCCCGGCTGGACCGGCCCCACCGTGATCGGCGGGCTGGCCGCGGCCGGCTACCGGATCTCCACCTCGGGCGCCGCCGAGCGCCAGGGCATCGTGCACCGGCTGGACGTCGGCACCTCCGGGCTGATGGTGGTGGCCAAGTCGGAGCGCGCCTACACCGACCTCAAGCGGCAGTTCCACGACCGGATCACCGAGAAGAAGTACCACACCCTGGTCCAGGGCCACCCGGACCCGCTGAGCGGTACCGTCGACGCGCCGATCGGGCGGCACCCCAGCTCCGACTGGAAGTGGGCCGTCACCCGTGACGGCAAGCCGTCGGTCACCCACTACGACCTCATCGAGGCCTACCGGGCCGCCTCGCTGCTGGACATCAAGCTGGAGACCGGCCGCACCCACCAGATCCGCGTCCACATGTCCGCGCTGCGCCACCCCTGCGTCGGCGACCTCACCTACGGGGCCGACCCGACGCTCGCCAAGCGGCTGGGCCTGACCCGGCAGTGGCTGCACGCGGTGTCGCTCGGCTTCGAGCACCCGGCGGACGGCGAGTGGGTGCAGTTCGCCAGCGAGTACCCGGCCGACCTGCGCAAGGCGCTGGACATCATCGCGTCCGAGAGCTGAGGGGAACGCGGATGGCCGGGACGATCCGGGCGGCCCGGGACGAGGCCGACCTCGCGCTGGTGCACGGCGTCCGGCGGGACGTCTTCATCGTCGAGCAGGGGATCGCCGAGGAGGAGGAGTGGGACGACCTCGACCCCACCTCGGAACACCTGCTGGCGTTCGGCCCGGACGGTGAGCCGGTCGGGACCGCGCGGCTGATCTTCGGGGAGCAGGCGCTGAGGATCACCGGCGGGATCGAGGGGCGGGTGCTGCTCGGGCGGCTCGCGGTGCTGAAGGCGGCCCGGGGGACCGGGCTCGGCGCGGAGCTGGTGCGGGCGGTCGAGGCCGCTGGGCTGGCGCGCGGGGCGCGCGAGGTGGAGCTGCACGCCCAGGTCCAGGCGCTCGGGTTCTACGAGCGGCTGGGGTACGCGGCCGAGGGGCCGGTGTACGACGACGCCGGCATCCCGCACCGGACGATGACCCGGGTGCTGTAGGGCCCCGGGGCCGCCGGGCGCCGGTGGTTTTATCGGACGCCTACTCCGGGGGCGGCTACGATCACCGCCATGGAGCTCGGTGGGGCGTGGCGGCGTTGGCGAGGCCGTGGGACGGCCGCCGGACGGAGACTGGTGGCCGGGGCGGTGGCCCTGGTGGCCGTCGCCGGGGTCGGCACGACGGTGGCCGTCGCGGCAGGCGGTGAGCGGTCCGTCCGGCAGGAGGACCGTTTCCTCGCGATGCCCGAGACCCCCGGCAGCACGCAGGTCGTCCAGCTGGACACGTCCTTCTTCACCACCGGCGACAGCCCTCGGCCGGCCGTCCTGCTCGGGCACGGCTTCGGCGGCTCCAAGGAGGGCGAGCGCGAGCGCGCCCAGGAGCTCGCCCGGCAGGGGTACGCGGTGCTGACCTGGTCGGCGCGCGGCTTCGGGCGCTCCGGCGGGCGGATCGGGCTGAACGCGCCGGACCGCGAGGTCGAGGACGTCAAGCACCTGGTCGACTGGCTGGCGCAGCGCCCCGAGGTGCGGCTGGACGGCCCCGGCGACCCCCGGGTGGGGATCACCGGCGCCTCCTACGGCGGCGCGGTGGCGCTGCTCGGCTCGGCGTACGACAGCCGGATCGACGCCGTGGCCAGCGCGATCACCTGGTGGAACCTGGCCGACGCGCTGTTCCCGCAGGGGGTGCGCGGCTCGGGCGCGATCGACGGGGTGTTCAAGCGGCTGTGGGCCGGGATCTTCTTCACCACCGGCTCGGTCGGCGAACTCGGTCCCTCCGGCGGCGCGGCGCGGCCGGCCCTGGCGCCCGAGCAGGGCGGCGGGCAGGTCGGCTGCGGCCGGTTCCTGGACGAGCTGTGCCGGATGTACGACCGGGTGGCGACCTCCGGCCGGGCCGACCCGGAGGCCGTCGCGCTGCTCGACCGCTCCAGCCCGTCCTCGGTCGCCGAGCGGCTGAAGGCGCCCACGCTGGTGATCCAGGGGCAGCAGGACTCGCTGTTCCCGCTCGACCAGGGCGACGCGATCGCCCGCGCGGTGGCCGCCAACGGCGCGCCGGTGGCGGTGGACTGGTTCGCCGGCGGGCACGACGGCGGGACCGACACCAGTGACCGGGTGGACGCCCGGATGGTCGACTGGTTCGACCGCTTCCTGAAGAGTGACGGCCCGAAGGGCGACGGCGGCGACACCGGCGCGGCGTTCCGGGTGACCCGGACCGGCGGGGTCGACTCGACGGGCTTCCAGACGGTGCTGCGCGGAGCGAGCGCGGACGCCTACCCGGGCCTCGGCGGCACCGGCGCGCGGCGGTTCGACCTCAAGGCCCCCACCGGCGAGCCCGAGCAGGCCTTCGCCAACCCGGCCGGCGGGGCGCCGCCCAACATCTCCGCGCTGCCGGGCTTCGGCGGCGCGCTCAGCCAGGCGGCCACCCTGGGCGCCGGGCTGTCGCTGGACTTCCCCGGGCAGTTCGCCGTCTTCGAGTCGGCGCCGCTGGACGGCTCGGTGCACCTGACCGGTCAGCCGACCGTGTCGGTCCGGGTGCGGGCCGACCGGCCGGACGCGGTGCTCTTCGCCAAGCTGTACGACGTCGCCCCGGACGGCAAGCAGAGCCTGCCGCAGCAGCTGTCCGCTCCGCTGCGCGTCACCGGCGCGGACGCGCCCGAGGGCAGGACCGTCACGGTGGCGCTGCCCACCGTCGACCACACCTTCGACGCCGGGCACCGGCTGCGGCTGGTGCTCGCCTCGACCGACCTCGCGTACGCCTCGCCCGTCGAACCCGCCACCTACCGGGTCGCCGTCACCGGACCGGTGACCCTGCCGACCGTGGACGAGCTGGAGACCGAGGCGGCGCCGCTGCCCTCCCGGACCTGGGTGCTGCCGCTGGTGGCGCTCGCGCTGGCCGCCGCGCTGGTGCTGGTGCCACGGCTTCGCGCGGCCCGGTCCGCGCGCCGGGCGCACGGACCGGCGTACGACCCCGCGCTCGCCGGGGTGCCGCTGCAGATCACCGGCCTGAGCAAGCGCTACAAGGGCGCCGCCGACCGGTACGCCGTCCGCGACCTGGGCTTCCGGGTGGAGCAGGGCCAGGTGCTCGGCCTGCTCGGGCCCAACGGCGCGGGCAAGACCACCACGCTGCGGATGCTGATGGGCCTGATCCGGCCGGACGCCGGCGAGATCCGGATCTTCGGCCACCGGGTGCGGCCCGGCGCGCCGGTGCTCTCCCGGGTCGGCGCCTTCGTCGAGGGCGCGGGCTTCCTGCCGCACCTCACCGGACGGGCCAACCTGCGGCTGTACTGGCAGGCCACCGGCCGTCCGGAGGCGGACGCGCACCTGGAGGAGGCGCTGGCCATCGCCGGGCTGGGCGAGGCGCTGGACCGGGCGGTGCGCACCTACTCGCAGGGCATGCGGCAGCGGCTGGCGATCGCCCAGGCCATGCTCGGGCTGCCGGACCTGCTGATCCTCGACGAGCCGACCAACGGGCTGGACCCGCCGCAGATCCGGGAGATGCGCGAGGTGATGATCCGGTACGCGGCGGCCGGACGGACCGTCATCGTCTCCAGCCACCTGCTGTCCGAGGTCGAGCAGAGCTGCACCGACCTGGTGGTGATGGACCGGGGCCGGCTGGTCACCACCGGCGCGGTCTCCGAGATCGTCGGCGCGGGCGCGCAGCTGCTGATCGGCACCGACGCCTCGTTCGGGCCGGCGGACCTGGCCGCGGCGGCCGACAAGGTGGCCGCGCTGGACGGGGTCGGGTCGGCCGAGGCGGTGGAGCGCGGGCTGCTCGTCCGGCTCGACGGCATGGCGGGCAGCCAGCTGCTCGCCGAGCTGGTGCGGCTCGGGGTTCCGGTGGAGTCGGCCGGGCCGCAGCGCCGGCTGGAGGACGCGTTCCTGTCGCTGATCGGAGGTGCGGCGTGAGCGCCGTGGGTGCTGAGGTGTCGGCCGAGGTCGCGCCGGACCACGCGGCCGGCTACCGGGCCGGGCGGACGCTGCCGTTCCGGGTCGAGGTGGTCCGCCAGCTGCGGCGGCGCCGGACGATGGTGATCGGCGGGGTGCTGGCCGCGATGCCGCTGCTGGTGCTGGCGGCGTTCGCGGTCGCGGGCACCCCCGGGCGGGCCGACCGGACCAGCTTCATCGAGCTGGCCACCGCGTCCGGGCCGAACTTCGCGGTGACCATGCTCTTCATGGGCACCGGCTTCATGCTGGTCATCCCGGTCGCGCTGTTCTGCGGCGACACGGTCGCCTCGGAGGCCAGCTGGTCCTCGCTGCGCTACCTGCTGGCGGCGCCGGTGCCGAGGGCGCGGCTGCTGGTGCGCAAGTTCCTGGTGGGGCTGCTGTTCTCGGCGGCGGCGGTGACGCTGCTGCCGCTGGTCGGGCTGCTGGTCGGCACGATGGCGTACGGCTGGGGGGACCTGAAGCTGCCCACCGGGGCCAGTCTGACCGCCGGGGAGGCGCTGCCCCGGCTGGGGGTCGCGGTGGTGTTCGTGTTCCTGAGCGAGATCGTGATCGCCGCGATGGCGTTCTGGCTCTCCACCGCCACGGACGCGCCGCTGGGGGCGGTCGGCGGGGCGGTGTTCGCCTCGATCATCACCGGGGTGCTGGACGCGATCACGGCGCTCGGGGACCTGCGGGCCTGGCTGCCGGCGCACTGGCAGTACGCGTGGGCGGACGCCCTGCAGCCGCGGATGGAGTGGGGCGGGATGGTGCAGGGCGTCTCGCTGTCGCTGTCCTACGCGGTGGTGCTGCTGGCGCTGGCCTTCCGGGGGTTCACCCGCAAGGACGTGGTGTCGTAGCGGCTCCTGCGACGGTCCC
>NZ_BAAAKJ010000149.1:0-489 GCF_039527695.1 Kitasatospora putterlickiae | reverse complement strand
GGTGGCGGGACGGAGCCGCCGTTGTGCGACTTCCCGTGGCCGGGGGCCTGGGCGGCTGGGGTGGCTGGGGCAGCTGGGGAGGTGGCCCTAGTCCTCGTACCCCCCTGGGGGACGCACGACGACGGTGAGGCAGAGCTCCACCTCCGGGCTGTGGACCGGCTCGCCCCGCGGATCGGTGCCGGTGGCGTGGGCGCGGTTGGTCACGTGGCCCGCGTCGCCGTCGGCCTCGGTGACGGTGTAGGTGGCGTGGCAGGTGGCCGCCTCGCCGGGGTCGAGGGTGGTGCGGTCGCACGTCACGTCCGGCGCGTGGTCGTCGACGACGGCGAGGTCGCTCACCGTGGCTCCGCCGGTGTTGGTGACGGTGTAGGTGTAGGTGACGGTGTCACCGACGTACACCGAACCGGAGGTGTCGGCCGTCTTGGTGATGCTCAGTGTGGCGGTGACGGGTGTGACCGGGAGGGTGACCTGGGCGTCGGGGCTGCGGACGGG
>NZ_BAAAKJ010000148.1:26180-33418 GCF_039527695.1 Kitasatospora putterlickiae | reverse complement strand
CGGGCGGCACGCCGGGAGGGGGCGGAGGGCGCCGCGGGGGTGGCCGCCGGCGCGGGTTCGGGGCCGGGCTCCGGTTCGGGTTCCGGTTCCAGGTGCACATAGCCGTCGTCGGTGTACTCGGCACCGGCGGGCACGTACAGCTCCTCCCCCGTCGGTTGCGGCGGGACGACGACGTACGGCGCGTACTGCTGCTGGTCGTGCGGCTGGTGCAGCCCGTCGTAGGCGTAGGCGTCCGGGACGTAAGCGTCCGGGACGTAGGCGTCGGGCTGCTGCGGCACCTGGCCGTAGGGGTGGTACGGGTCGTACGGGAGGTAGGGGGCGTCCGGTCCCCCTTCCTCCGGCCAGCCGGTCCGCTGCGGGTACCAGGGCTGCGCGTGGCCGTCTCCGAGGGGGTCCTGCGCCATCCGTTCCGTCCCTCCCGGCCGCCTGCACTGCGGCAGTCAGCATCTCATGGCTCCCGGGGCGGCCCGGAGGGGACGGTTCCGCCGCGGCGCTAGCCGACGGAGCCGGCGGACTCGGCGGCCAGGGCCTCGTCGATCCGGGCGGCGAGGCCGAGGTCGAGGGCGGTGAGGCCCCCGGCGCTGTGGGTGGAGAGGGCGAAGCGCAGGGTGCGCCAGCGGATGTCGATGTCGGGGTGGTGGTCCATCGCCTCGGCGGCCCCGGCGACGGCGACGACCACGCGGATCCCGGCGGGGAAGTCCGGGGCGTCGGCGGTGCGGACGATGGTGTCGCCCTCGCGCGTCCAGTGCGGCAGGCCGGCCAGCCCGGCGGCGATCTCGTCCTCGGTCAGTCGTTCGCGGCTCATCCGCCCACTCCTGTCGTCCGGTCGCGGTCAGTTCACACCGAACCTATAGAGGCCGGGCCGCCGGGTCTCGGCGACACCTCGAAGCGCGCCCTCAGTCGGTGAGCAGTTTGACGACGGCGGCCAGGCCGACCACGACGATGACCGCGCGCAGCGCCTGCGGCGGCAGCCTGCGGCCGACCCTCGCGCCGATCATCCCGCCGACCAGCGAGCCGATCGCGATGAGACCGGCGGCGGCCCAGTTCACGGTCGAGGTGAAGAGGAAGAACAGGGCGGCGACGCCGTTGACGATCATCGCGAGGGCGTTCTTCACCCCGTTGATCCGCTGCAGGTCCTCCTGGAGCAGCATGCCCATCAGGGCCAGCAGCAGCACGCCTTGGGCGGCGCCGAAGTAGCCGCCGTAGACGCCGGTGAGGAAGATGCCGGCGAGCAGCGGCAGCCCGCCGTGCGGGTCTCCGTCGGGGCGGCGGCGGGCGGCGACGACGCGGGCGACCCGGGGTTGCAGCACCACCAGGACGAGGGCGAGCAGGATCAGTACCGGGACGACGGCGTCGAAGGCGGCGCTGGGCAGCTCGATCAGCAGGTAGGCGCCGAGGACGCCGCCGAGCAGCGAGGCGGTGCCGAACCGGACGAGCCGGGCGCGCTGGCCGACGAGCTCGCGGCGGTAGCCGATCACACCGCTGAGCGAGCCGGGGACCAGGCCGAAGGAGTTGGAGACGTTGGCGGTGACCGGCGGGAGGCCGACGGCGAGCAGCACCGGGAAGGTGATGAGGGTGCCGGAGCCGACGATCACATTGATCATTCCGGCGCCGACGCCTGCCGCCAGGACGGCGATCGCCTCCCAGACCGTCATGAGCCACCTCCCGTGGGGGTCCTGTCGCGGCGATCATGCCGGACGGACCGGCGGCGGTTCCAGCGGAGCCCGGAATTCGGGACGTACGCCACAGTCGACGCCCCCACGCCCGAGGGCCCGCTCCCGTGCGGTACGGGGGCGGGCCCTCGGGCGGGCGGCGGTGGGCTCACTCGGGGTCGTTCTTGCGGTACTCGCGGAGCGGGTCGATCCGGGGACGCGCGGAGCCCTTGGTGTCGGTGTCCAGCGGGCGCGGGCCGGCCGCCGGGTCGATCGGGACCTGGGTGGAGGCCGGCGGGGCGGCCGGGGCACTGGGGGCGGCCACCGCGCCGCCGTTGGCACCGCCGCCGTTGCCGGTCAGACCGGTGAAGGCGCCGCCGAGGCCCTTGAGCGCGTCGCCGACCTCGCTGGGGATGATCCAGAGCTTGTTGGCGTCGCCCTTGGCCAGCTCGGGCAGGGTCTGCAGGTACTGGTAGGCGAGCAGCTTCTGGTCGGCGTCGCCCTGGTGGATCGCCTCGAAGACGGTGCGGATCGCGGCGGCCTCACCGTCGGCGCGCAGCACCGCGGCCTGGGCCTCACCCTCGGCCTTGAGGACCTCGGCCTGCTTCTCGCCCTCGGCGCGCAGGATCTGGGACTGCCGGTTGCCCTCGGCGGTGAGGATCGCGGCGCGCTTGTCCCGCTCGGCTCGCATCTGCTTCTCCATCGAGTCCTGGATGGAGGTCGGCGGCTCGATCGCCTTCAGCTCGACGCGGTTGACCCGGATGCCCCACTTGCCGGTGGCCTCGTCGAGCACCCCGCGCAGGCCGGCGTTGATGACCTCGCGGGAGGTGAGGGTGGATTCGAGGTCCATCGAGCCGATGATGTTGCGCAGCGTGGTGACGGTGAGCTGCTCGATCGCCTGGATGTAGCTGGCGACCTCGTAGGTGGCCGCCCGGGCGTCGGTGACCTGGTAGTAGATGACCGTGTCGATGTTGACGACCAGGTTGTCCTGGGTGATCACCGGCTGCGGCGGGAACGGCACGACCTGCTCGCGCAGGTCGATCCGGTTGCGGACGCGGTCGATGAACGGGACGACGATGTTCAGGCCGGCGTTGAGCGTCCGGGTGTAGCGGCCGAAGCGCTCCACGATCGCGGCACTGGCCTGCGGGATGACCTGAATCGTCTTGATCAGCGCGATGAAGGCCACCACGACCAGGACGACCAGGACGATAAGGACGGGTTCCACGGACTCTCCCCTAGACGACCAGGGCGGTCGCGCCCTGGATTTCGACGACGTCGACCTGCTCCCCCGGCTGGTACACCTGCTCGGGGTGGAGCGCGCGGGCCGACCAGATCTCGCCGTTCAGCTTGATCCGGCCGCCCTGCGCGTCGACCCTTTCCGCGACGACCGCGGTGGCGCCCTTGAGCGCCTCGATGCCCATCTTGATCTGCGGGCCCTTCCGCAGCGCCCGGTACGCGATCGGGCGGACGACGACCAGTTGCGCGACCGAGGCCACGACGAAGGTCAGGACCTGCCAGACCGGATCGGCGCCCAGTCCCGCGACACCGGCCGCGACGAGCGCGCCGACCGCGAACATGGCGAGTTCCGGCATCGCCGTGATCACCAACGGTATGCCGAGGCCGACGGCGGCCAGGAGCCACCAGATCCAGCTGTCCACGTGACCATCCTAGGGAGGGAAGGGCCTTCGAGGCGGTCAGTTCCCGCAGGTGGAGGGGCGGAAACCGGTCGCACGTGCGACCGGTTCCGGTTCGACCGGGTTCAGTGGAGGTTCAGCGGACCCGCCGGGGGCCCGGCGCGGCACCCGCGCCGGGCTCACCCGGGGTCAGCCCAGCGGCAGGCCCTGGGCGGACCAGCGGTCGCCGTGGCGCTCCAGGGTCAGCGGCAGGCCGAAGCACTTGGAGAGGTTGCGGGCCGTCAGCTCGGTGTCGATCGGGCCGGCGGCGAGCACCTTGCCCTGACGGATCATCAGGACGTGGGTGAAGCCGGGGGCGATCTCCTCGACGTGGTGGGTGACCATCGCCATGGCCGGCGCGAACTCGTCCTGGGCCAAGGCGCCGAGGCGGCGGACGAGGTCCTCGCGGCCGCCGAGGTCGAGGCCGGCGGCCGGCTCGTCGAGCAGCAGCAGCTCGGGGTCGGTCATCAGCGCGCGGGCGATCAGGGTGCGCTTGCGCTCGCCCTCGGAGAGGGTGCCGAAGCGGCGGTCGGTCAGGCCGGCCATGCCGAGGCGGTCGAGCAGGGCGAGCGCGCGGGACTCGTCGGACTGCTCGTAGGTCTCCTGCCAGGTGACGGTCATGCCGTACGCGGCGGTGAGGACCGTCTGCAGCACGGTCTGCTCGGCGGGCAGCTTGTCGAACATCGCCGCGCCGGCCAGGCCGATCCGCGAGCGCAGTTCGAAGACGTCGACCTCGCCGAGCTTCTCGCCGAGGACGGTGACCTTGCCGGCGGTCGGGAAGAGGTACGAGGAGGCGATCTGCAGCAGGGTGGTCTTGCCGGCGCCGTTCGGGCCGAGGATGACCCAGCGCTCTCCCTCGGAGATGGACCACGAGACCTGGTCGACCAGCGCGCGCCCCTCCCGGACCACGGAAACGTCCACCAGCTCCAGCACGTCGCTCATGCCTACGCCTTCCCCAAAAACAGATATCTCGGCCGTCGGTGCGGGCGGGCCGCCCACTCCGGCGGCCGGTGGGCACGGAGTGGGTGCGCCGCACGCGCATGGGCAAACCTACGCCACGCGGATGGCCGCCGATTCCGTAGGCTGGCCGGATGCTCGCCACACCTGCCGACAATCCGTACGAAGAGCCCCGTTCGGGACGGCTGGCCGCTTGGGGCAACGCCCTGCTGGCCGGCCTGGTGCCGCCCGACAACGCCGCCGCGGCGGTGCTGGGGGCCGACGAGAGCCACCGGGTGACCGGTCTTCCCGGGGACGGCCCGGACGAGCGGCACGGGCTCACCTGGGCGCTGGGCCGGCTGCGGGTGCTGGGCGTGCAGGGCTTGCGACTGGCGCTGCCGTCGGCCGGGCACCCGCTGGGCCTGACCGGTCCCGCACCGTTCAACGAGCGGGCGATGGCGGCCGGCGAGGCGGTGCTGGCGGTGGGGGCGCCACTGGGGCTGGTGCCCGAGGCGGAGGTGTTCGGCCCCGCCGGGGACCGGTCGGCGATCGTGCTGTGGCGCTGCTCCGAGGTGAACGACGCGCCGCCGGCGGACGTGCCGTCGCTGCACGAGGCCGAGTTCGAGCTCACCGACGGGCTGCGCCGGGCGACCCTGCTGCTGACCCGGCTGGACGTGGCCGGGGCCGGGCCCGAGGCGCTGCGCGCGCTGGAGGCGTACCGGCGGCGCGGGCACGACGAACTGCTCGCGCCGGGGTACCCGCCGCGGGCGGTGCGGGTGCTGGAGTCGGCGCGGCAGGTGGCGGCGCTGCTCTCGATCGCCTCGGGCAGTCACGGCGCGGCGGTGAGCGCCTCGGAGATCGCGGCCCGGCAGGCGGTGCTGGCGCCGCTGTGGCGCACGGCCCGCCGGGCCCAGGTGGCGGCGTACAACGCGCTGGTGGACGAGCGCGAGGAGCGCTAACGCGTCTCGCCGTGGCGGACGGCCCAGAGCGCGGCCTGGGTGCGGTCGGCGAGGTCCAGCTTCATGAGGATGTTGGAGACGTGCGTCTTCACCGTCTTCTCGGAGAGGTGGAGGCTGCGGGCGATCTCCCGGTTGGACCGGCCGTCGGAGATGTGGCCGAGCACCTCGCGCTCGCGCTCGGTGAGGGTGCCGCCGCGGCCCTGCGGGGCGCGCGGGCCGTCGTCGGCGAGCAGCGCCTCGGCGAGTTCGGGCTGGAGCAGGACGTGGCCGGCGTGGACCGAGCGGATCGCGCCGGCCAGCGCCTCCGGGTCGACGTCCTTGTAGACGTACCCGGCGGCGCCGGCCCGCAGGGCGGGGACCATGGTGCGGTGCTCGGTGAAGCTGGTGACGATCAGGATCCGGGCCCGGCTGCCTTCATCCTTGAGCGTGCGCAGCGCCTCGATGCCGTCGACGCCGGGCATCTTGAGGTCCATCAGCACCACGTCGGGGTCGAGGGCGCGGGCCCGGTCGACGCCCTCGGCGCCGTCGGCGGCCTCGCCGACCACCTCGATGTCGTCCTGCACCTCCAGGAAGGTGCGCAGGCCTCGGCGGACCACCTGGTGGTCGTCGACCAGCAGGACGCGGATCGCGGGCGCGGTGTCAGGCACCGGGGACCTCCATCTCGACGACCGTGCCCTTTCCGGGGGCGGAGTCCAGGGTGAGCCGGCCGCCGACGGCGGCGGCGCGGTCGCGCATCGAGACCAGGCCGAGGTGACGGCCGGCCCGGCGGACCGACTCGGGGTCGAAGCCCCGGCCGTTGTCGCTGATCCGCAGCACGGCGCCGCGCGCGGGCGTGCCGGCCAGGGTGACGGTGACCCGGCGGGCGCCGGAGTGGCGCAGCGCGTTGTGCAGGGCCTCCTGGGCGACCCGCAGCAGGGCGGCCTCCTGGGCCTGCGGCAGGGCGCGGACCCGGTCGGCGGCGAAGGCGATGTCGGCGGCGTGGGCGCGGTCGAGGACCTGCACCTGGGAGGCGAGGGTGGCGCTCAGGCCGTCCTCCTCCAGGGCCGCGGGGCGCAGTTCGACGACGACGGAACGCAGTTCGTCGGCGGCCTCGGCGGCGAGCCGGGCGACCTCGGCGAGTTCCTCGCGGGCGCGGGCCGGGTCGCGGTCGACGAGCTTGGCGGCGGCCTTGGCGGTGAGGCGCAGCGAGAAGAGCTTCTGCGAGACGGCGTCGTGCAGGTCGTGGGCGATCCGGGCGCGTTCGCCGGCCAGGGTGAGTTCGCGGCTGCGCTCGTAGAGGCGGGCGTTGGACAGGGCGAGCGCCGCATGGGCGGCGAGTATCCGCAGGAGTTCCTCGTCGTGGTCGGTGAAGCCGCCGCCGCCGTGCTTGTTGGCGAGGTAGATGACGCCGAGCACGGCGGGCTCGTCCTCGGCGTGGTCGGGGTCGACGATCGGCATGCCGAGGAAGGCGCCGAGTTCGGGGTGGGCGTCGGGCCAGCCGCCGAAGGCCGGGGCGGTGCGGACGTCGTCGAGCCGGACGGCGCCGGTCTCGTGGAACATCGCGGCGAGCACGCCGTGCTGGCGGGGCAGCGGCCCGATGGCCCGCCACTGCTCGTCGGTGACGCCGTCGACGACGAACTGGGCGAAGCCGCCGTGGTCGTCGGGGACGCCGAGGGCGGCGTACTCGGCGCCGAGCAGGCGGCGGGCGGAGGCGGTGATCCGGCGCAGGACCTCGCGGACCTCCAGGTGGCGGCTCATCGCGAGCAGGGCCTGGCTGACGGCTTCGATGCCGGCGAGGCAGGGTTCGCAGGCGGGCAGGGTGCCGTCGGGCGGCGGGCCGACCGGGATCCGGTCGGTGGGTGGCGATCCGGCGTGCCGGTGGTCGCTTGGCACGGTGGGCATGTCGCCAACCTACCGCCGCGCCCGGGGCCCGCGCGTCGGTCCCCGGCCGTACCGGGGGCCCGGGTCCGCAGACCTAGGCCGCCCTTCGGCCCGTCCCGGCACGGCCCCGGGGAACGGCGCGGGGGCGGCCCTCCCCG
>NZ_BAAAKJ010000148.1:21876-26153 GCF_039527695.1 Kitasatospora putterlickiae | reverse complement strand
GGGTGGGGCGGGCCGCCCCCGCGGGCGGGACGGCGGGCGGTCAGCCCTTCTGCATGACCTCGGGCTCGTGACGGCGCTGGAGGCGGGTCACGACGACGCCGATGATGATCGACATCAGGATCAGGATCCCGGCGTCGAACCAGAACTGGCCGGCGTTGTGGCCCCAGATCGCGTCGTACTCGGGGTTCTGGAAGTCCTTGTTCCAGGGGCCGAGCAGGTGCGAGAGGTCCAGGGTGGTGGCGACCATGCCGGTGCCCCAGCGGGCCGGCATCAGCCAGGCGAACTGCTCCAGGCCGGGCTTGGAGAAGACCTGGAAGAGACAGCCGGTGAAGACCACCTGGATGATCGCGAACATGACCAGCAGCGGCATGGTCTTCTCGGCGGTCTTGACCAGCGCGGAGATCGCCAGGCCGAACATCATCGAGGCGAAGCTGAGCAGGATCAGGCCGAGGCTCATCTCCAGGATCGGCAGGTTCTTGATCACCAGGCCGTCGGAGGGCAGCTTGCGCGGCAGGAAGCCGACGGCGGAGATGATCGCGCCCTGGATCACGCTGAAGAAGCCCAGCACGATGATCTTGGACATCATGTACGCCGAGCGGGACAGCCCGGTGGCCCGTTCCCGTTCGTAGATCGCCCGTTCCTTGATCAGCTCACGGACCGAGTTGGCCGCCCCGGAGAAGCAGGCGCCGATCGCCAGGATCAGCATGATCGTCGCGGCGCCGCTGTTCAGACCCAGCTGGGTCTTGGGGTTGCGGGCCAGGCCGGCCTCGTTCGGGATCAGCACGCTGACCGCGCCGAGCACCGTCGGCAGCAGGATCGACAGTGCCAGGAAGCCCCGGTCGGAGGCGAGCACCGAGACGTAGCGGCGGATCAGCGTCCACAGCTGCGAGCCCCAGCTCTGCGGCTTCGGCGGACGGACCGCCTCCTGCCCGATCTGCGCGGACTGCACCGGCTGCACGGCGCCGGACTCCACGTCCGCCGAGTACTGCTGGTGGTGCACCGAGCCCCGGTAGCGGCCGGCCCAGTCGTGGTCCGGGTAGTTCTCGAAGGCCTGGAAGACGTCCGCCCAGGTCTCGTAGCCGAAGAAGTGCAGGGCCTCGTCCGGCGGGCCGAAGTACGCCACCGAACCGCCCGGCGCCATCACCAGCAGCCGGTCGCAGAGCGCGAGTTCGGCCACCGAGTGGGTGACGACCAGGATGGTGCGGCCGTCGTCGGCCAGGCCGCGCAGCATCTGCATGACCTCGCGGTCCATGCCCGGGTCGAGGCCCGAGGTGGGCTCGTCCAGGAAGATCAGCGAGGGCTTGGTGAGCAGCTCCAGGGCGACCGAGACGCGCTTCTGCTGGCCGCCGGAGAGCGCGGTGATCCGGTTGTCGGCGCGCTTGTCCAGGCGCAGCTCGTAGAGCACCTCGTCGATCCGCGCCTCGCGCTCGCGCGGCTCGGTGTCGCCGGGGAAGCGCAGCCGGGCCGCGTACTTGAGGCCGGTGCGGACGGTCAGCTCCTTGTGCAGGATCTCCGACTGCGGCACCAGGCCGATCCGCGAGCGCAGTTCGGCGAACTGCTTGTAGAGGTTGCGGCCGTCGTAGAGGACGTCGCCGCGGTCGGCCGGGCGGTAGCCGGTGAGGGCGCGCAGCAGGGTCGACTTGCCGGAGCCGGACGGGCCGATGACGGCGACCAGGGACTTCTCCGGGACGCCGAAGCTGACGTCGTTGAGCAGGATCTTCTTGCCGCCCTTGTGCTCGACCTCGACGGTCAGGTGGCGGGCGGAGAAGGAGACGGCGCCGGTGTCGACGAACTCCTGCAGCTGGTCGCCGACCAGCACGAAGCTTGAGTGGCCGACGGTCAGCCGGTCCTGCGGACCGATCAGCTGGCGCTCGACGCGCTGGCCGTTGAGGAAGATGCCGTTGTGGCTGCCGAGGTCGACGATCTCGTAGCGGCCGTCCGGCAGCTGGCGCAGCTCGGCGTGGTGGCGGGAGACCTGGAGGTCGGAGACGACGATGTCGTTGTCGAGCGCGCGGCCGATCCGGATGGTCTTCATGCCGGCGGTCAGGTTGCGGATGATCGTCGGCTGCGGGCCGCCGTCGTGGTCGGCGGGCGACGGCTGCGGGAAGCCCTGCTGCTGCGGGAACGGCTGCGGCGGCTGCTGCTGCGCGTGCGGCTGCGGCCACTGCTGCTGGTGCGGCGGCTGGGCCTGCGCCTGCGGCGGGTAGGGCTGCTGCGCCGCCGGGGCCTGCCACTGCTGCTGCGGCGCGGCGGCGTGCGGCTGCGGGACGGGGCTGCGGCTGGTGGTCGCCTCGTGCCAGGACTGCGCCTGCGCGGCGGGCTGGGCGGCCGGCGCGGAGAAGGCGAGCCGGGGGCCGTTCTCGGCGTTGCCGAGGTTGACCACGGCACCCGGGAACAGCTGCGCCTGCAGGGTGCGGGCGCCGCCGGTGTAGGTGCCGTTGGTGCTCCCGTGGTCGTCCAGCTGCCAACCCGCCCCGTTGAACGAGATGGTGGCGTGCTGCCAGGAGACCCGCGCGTCGTCGAACTGGAAGTCCGACTGCGGGTTGCGACCGATGGTGTAGGACCGCCCGGGTTCCAGGACCCGTTGCTGCCCGTTGATCTCGATGACGAGTTGCGGCACTGCTCGTCTGCCCCGCTCTCTCGGTTCCCCCGATGGTGCGCCCCGGTCAGGTGGGGGCGAAATGATCGTGAATCTGACGGGGGAATCATTCCAGCCCGCCGGGCGCCGGTGAAAGCCGCCCCCGCGGACTGTGACCAGGCGGCGACGATTCGCGGATCGCGCTTGTACGACCGGCTCCGCCACACGTCCGCGGGCCGGTCGCGAGGGCGGTCCGGACGCCGGTCGGAACGTCCGCCGGACCGTCCGCCGGAGACCGGTCGGGAGACCGGCCCGGGGCCCGTCCACGACCCGGACGGGTGCCGTCGCCGCACCGGGCTGCGGGTAGCGTGGGAGGCACCATGAACGCATCGCCCTTGGCCGCCGAGCCGCACACCGCCCCGCAGCCCCGGACCGAGGACGGGCGCACCCTGCTCGTCAAGGTGTTCGGCAAGGACCGTCCCGGTATCACCACCGGGCTCTTCGCGACCCTGGCCGGGTACGGCCTGGAGGTCGTCGACATCGAGCAGGTGGTGACCCGTGGCCGGATAACGCTGTGCGCGCTGGTCACCGCCCCCGACTCGCCCGGCGCCGAGGGCGGCCTGCGGGCCGTCGTGCACCGCTGGGCCGAGGAGCAGAAGCTCCAGGCCGAGATCCTCTCCGGCATCGGCGACAACCGGCCGCGCCGCGAGGGCCGCTCACACGTCACCGTCCTCGGCCACCCGCTGACCGCCTCCGCCGTCGCCGCGCTCACCTCCCGGATCACCGAGTCCGGCGGCAACATCGACCGTGTCTTCCGGCTCGCCAAGTACCCGGTGACCGCCGTCGAGCTGGCCGTCTCGGGCGTGGCCACCGAGCGGCTGCGCGCCGAGCTGGCGCTGGAGGCGGCCACCCAGCGGGTGGACGTCGCGGTGGTGGCGGCCGGGCTGGAGCGGCGGGCCAAGCGGCTGGTCGTCATGGACGTCGACTCGACGCTGATCCAGGACGAGGTGATCGAGCTGTTCGCCGCCCACGCGGGCTGCGAGGCGGAGGTCGCCGAGGTGACGGCGGCGGCGATGCGCGGCGAGCTGGACTTCGCCGAGTCGCTGCACGCCCGGGTGGCGCTGCTGGCCGGGCTGGACGCCTCGGTGACCGAGAAGGTGCGCGCCGAGGTCCGGTTCACCCCGGGCGCCCGCACCCTGATCCGCACGCTGCAGCGGCTGGGCTTCCAGGTGGCGGTGGTGTCCGGCGGGTTCACCCAGGTCACCGACCACCTGGTGGAGCAGCTGGGCCTGGACTTCGCGGCGGCGAACACCCTGGAGGTGGTGGACGGGAAGTTCACCGGCCGGGTGGTCGGCGAGATCGTCGACCGGGCGGGCAAGGCGCGCTGGCTGACCCGGTTCGCCGAGCAGGCCAAGGTGCCACTGGAGCAGACGGTGGCGATCGGCGACGGCGCCAACGACCTGGACATGCTGAACGCGGCCGGGCTGGGCGTGGCGTTCAACGCCAAGCCGGTGGTGCGGCAGGCGGCCGACACCGCCGTGAACGTGCCGTTCCTGGACACCGTGCTGTACCTGCTCGGGATCACCCGCGAGGAGGTCGAGGCGGCCGACGTGCTGGACGGTCCGGCGGACGGCGAAGGCCCGGCGGCCGGCTGACGGGCCCTGCGGAGCGAAGGACCGAGGGGCGTGCGGAAAGGTCC
>NZ_BAAAKJ010000148.1:20941-21867 GCF_039527695.1 Kitasatospora putterlickiae | reverse complement strand
CGCGCTCAGTCCTGCGGCTCGGTGACTCGGCCCTACGGCTCAGTCCTGCCGCTCGGTCCTGCCGCTCAGTCCTGCGGCGTGAAGTACGAGACCAGCGCGGCCACGCCCGGCTCGACGCCCTTCCACGAGCCGGAGAAGCTCAGCACCGCGATCGCGGCGGTCGGGAAGCCGCCGAGCCGCAGCCGCTCCAGCGCCTCGCGGTCGCCCTCGTCGCCGGCCAGCACCTGGGTCAGGCCGAGCACCCCGGGGTTGTGGCCGACCAGGAGCACGTCCGCGTACTCCTCCGGGGTCTCCTGGAGGACGGTGATGATCTCGCCGGGGGTGGCCTCGTAGACCCGCCCCTCGTAGACGGTCTTGCGCGAGCGCTTCGGCAGCTCGTGCGCGGCGAGCTTCCACGTCTCCCGGGTGCGCAGGGCGTCGGAGCAGAGCACGTAGTCGGGGTTGATGCCGGAGTCGGCGAGCCAGCGGCCGGCCTCCGGGGCCTGGTGGCGGCCCCGGTCGGCCAGCGGCCGCTCGTGGTCGTCGACGCCGTTCGGCCAGTCGGCCTTGGCGTGGCGGAGAACGATGATCCTGCGGGGCGTGTCGGCGCTCATACCCAGCAAGCTTGGCAGAAAAGCCGGCCGGGAGCGCGATGCCGCCCGATGCCGCCACCCGACGGAGCGGGCGGCGCCGTCACGCGCGGTTCACCGGGAGCCGGGCACGCCGTCAGCCCAGGTTCTGGGCGACGGTCGCGACGATGATCAGCAGGACGACGATGCCGCCGATGATCGCGGCGAGCTGGCCGAGCTTCTTGTGGCCGTCGGTGGGGTTCGGTTCGAGAACGGGCATGCCCGGATTCTCCCACCCCGAACACGCCCGTCGACCACCGGCCCCGCCGCCGGGCCGCCGCGTCAGGCGGTCGCGGCGGGCGTCTCCCGGGCGGGCTC
>NZ_BAAAKJ010000148.1:16252-20933 GCF_039527695.1 Kitasatospora putterlickiae | reverse complement strand
CGCCTCGTAGAGCCGGCCGATCAGGATCGGGCCGGGGATCGAGATCAGGTAGCCGACGCCCTGGGCGAAGGCCGACAGCTGGGCCACCCCGCCGGCCGTCCGGGCGCGCAGGCCGATCAGGGTCAGCACCAGCGGGAAGGCGCAGTTGGACAGGCCCACCAGGAGCGCCCACAGCCACGGCACACCGGCCGGGGCGAGCGCCAGGCCGAGGTAGCCGGCGATGCCGAAGGACGCCAGCACCACCACGAACAGCCGCTGGTCGCCGCGCCGGGCGGCCAGGTTGGGCAGCACGAAGGAGACCGGCACGCCGATCACCATGGTCAGCGCCAGCAGCACGCCGGAGCTGCCCTCGGAGACGCCTGCGTCCTGGAAGATCTTCGGCATCCAGCCCATCACCACGTACGCGCCGGTGGCCTGGCAGCCGAAGAAGGCGGCCAGCGCCCAGGCGGTGCGGCTGCGGGTGATCGGCAGCTTCCCCCCGGCCGCCGAGCCGCCGGCCGGTCCGCCGCCCTCCCGCCGCCGGGTGAGCAGCACCGGGACCCAGAGCAGCAGGGCGAGGGCTCCGAGCGCCGCCCACACACCGAGGCCGAGCCGCCAGTCCCCGCCGAGCGCGCTGGTCAGCGGGACGGTGACGGCCGCGGCCAGCGCGGTACCGGCCGACAGCGCCATCGAGTACAGGCCGATCATCGGCCCGACCTTCTCCGGGAAGTACCGCTTGATCACCACCGGGATCAGTACGTTGGCGACCGCGACGCCGGCCAGCGCCAGCGAGGTCAGCAGCAGGAAGACGGCGGTGTCACCGGCGAAGGACCGCGCCAGCACGCCGGCGGTGATCGCTCCCATGCCCGCGGCGACCACGGCGACCGGGCCCAGCCGGCGCGCCAGGCCGGGCGCGGCGAAGCCGAACAGGGCGAAGCAGAGCGAGGGGACGGCGGTGAGCAGGCCGGCCACCGTCGGGCTCATCCCGAGGTCGGCGCGGACCTGGTCCAGCAGCGGCCCGAGGCTGGTGACCACGGGCCGGAGGTTGAACGCGGCGGCGGCGATCGCGAGGGCGAACAGCCAGCCGAGGGAGCGGCGGTCGGGCGGGGCGGGGCGCCCGGCCTGCGGCCGGGCCGCCGCCCGGGAGGAGCCGGTGGCGGGATCTGCGGTGTCTGCTGCGGACGACATGCAGGCCATCATAGAATGATGGGATGAATTAGTGCATCCTCGAATTGGCATGATGGCCCGACCCACCCGACCCAAGGAGTCCCCCGTGGCGCTGTCCTCGCCGAGGCGCACCCCGCTGTCCGACCAGGTGATCGCCCAGCTGCGCGCCCAGATCACCTCCGGCGAGTGGGCGGTCGGCTCGCGCATCCCCACCGAGGCCGCCCTCGTCGAACAGCTCGGTGTGGCCAGGAACACGGTGCGCGAGGCCGTCCGCGCGCTCGCCCACAACGGGCTGCTCGACATCCGCCAGGGCTCCGGCACCTACGTCCTGGCCACCAGCGAGCTCGCCGGCGTGATGCACCGCCGCTTCGCCGGCGCCGACCGCGCCCAGGTCGCCGAGCTGCGGGTCACCCTGGAGACCTCCGCCGCCGGCCTCGCCGCCACCCGCCGCACCGACCGCGACCTCGCCCTGATCGACGCCGCCCTGGCCCGCCGCGAGGACGCCTGGCGCTCCGGCGACGCCGAGGACTTCGTCCAGGCCGACGCCTCCTTCCACCAGGCCGTCGTCGCCGCCGCCCACAACGACGTGCTCGCCGCCCTCTACGCCGACCTCGGCGAGGTCACCCGCGCCCACCTGCGCCACGACGTCGGCCCCGAGCTCATCGCCGAGCGCTACCTCGGCCACGACAAGATCGTCGACGCCATCCGCGCCCGCGACCCCCAGCGCGCCTCCCACGAGGCCGGCCTCGCCATCGGCGCCTGCACGGACGCCGAGGTCTGAGGGACCGGCTCCGCCCCCGGCCCGCCCGGACGACGGCCTTCCGCCTTGCGAGGGGGCGGTTTTGACGTGCTAACGTCCCGTGAAAATTCGCGGACGGCCGGACTCCGGCCGGGTGTGGACACAACGGGGAGAACTGATGGCGGATCCGGACCTGAAGCTGGGCCAGGGGCCGGGTGGCGGGGGGCCGACGAAGGTGTCGACGGCGGCTCTCGACAAGGCGGCCACCGCGCTCGACGGCATCGCCAACGACAGCACCGCGGCCGGGAAGGCCGCCGACGAGTCGACCGAGGCGGCGGCCTCGAAGCTGAGCGGCTGGGACACCGCGTCGGCGCTGCGCGGCGCGCTCAAGGAGTGGCACGAGCAGGTGTCGCAGCTCAACGGCCGGCTCAACCAGGAGGCCGGGATGATGCGGCAGACCCACACCAACTACCTGAGCGTCGAGCACGGCATCGCCACGTCGTTCACCGGGAAGGCGTGACCCCATGAGCCTGCTCGGTTTCGAGGACGTCATGAAGGCCGACCCGTCCGCGATGGCCAAGGCCGCCGCCGACTGGACCGAGATGGCCCGCAAGTACCAGCAGGTCCAGCACCGGCTGGACAACGAGGTGCTCTCGGTCACCGGCAACCAGGGCCTGTGGATGGGCTCCACCGCGCTCGCCGCCAACCAGCACGTGGCCTTCACCCGCCAGCAGAGCGTCGACGCGCAGACCGAGGCCAAGGCCGTCGCCTCGATCATCACCGACGCCAAGAACGACTTCGAGGCGGCGCAGAAGAAGCTCAAGCAGGCCGTCGCCGACGCCCAGGCCGACGGCATGAAGGTGACCGGCACCGGCGCCGTGATGTTCGACGTCGGCGCGCTCGACCCGGCCACCAAACAGGACTACCGCCACGACCGGGACTACCAGCAGGAACGCGGCGAGGCCGCCGGCCGGTGGGCGCAGAAGATCAAGATCTGCGTGGAAGAGGCGACCGCGGCCGACGAGCGGGCCGCCCGCGGGCTGCGCCGCGCCGCCAAGGTCGGCGACCTGGTGAACGAGTTCAACGGCCAGGCCGTCGGCGGCGGCGACGAGGCGGACGGCAAGCGGGCCGCCGACCTCGCCTCCCGGCTCAAGGACGGCAAGACCCTCAGCCCGGAGGAGCTCGCCGAGCTCAACAACCTGATGAAGGCCAACTCCGGCAACCCGGTCTACGGCCAGACCCTGCTCAACGCGCTCGGCCCGCAGGGCACCCTGCTGCTCGCCGACGAGCTGGAGGTCCGGATCAACGACCGGGACGGCAAGAACAAGGGCGAGTACGGCGAGCTGCAGACCAACCTCGCCAACACCATCGGCGGCGCCACCCGGGACACCAGCAGCAAGTTCTACCAGGACTTCCGCAAGGGGCTGCAGGAAGCCGGCGTCAAGAACATCAACGAGCGGCACTTCGGCGGCAAGAGCGAGCCGATCTACGGCTACCAGACACTGGCCACGCTGCTCCAGAAGGGCAACGCGGGCTACGGCTCGCAGTTCCTGAACGACCTCGGCACCGACATCCTCAAGGCCGAGCGCGACGACAAGAACCGCTGGTCCTCGCACCAGTTCAACGGCCCGCGCCCGGACCTGGTGCACGACCCCGTGGACGGCGTGCTCAAGCTGATGGGCCAGAACCCGGAGGCCGCCACCCAGTTCCTCGACCCCAAGGGCCCGGGCGCCGAGGACCGCCTCAAGTACCTGCTGCGCGACCGCGAGTGGCCCACCTCGTACGTCAACACCCTGTACGGCCCGCCGATCATCGACAAGTCCACCCACCAGGACGGCCTCGCCGCCGCCCTGGAGGCCGCCGCCACCGGCGACGTCCCCGGCGAGGGCACCCACAACGGCGGCCCGCACACCCCGGCACAGGCCCGGGTGATGCAGGGCGCCATCGACGCGCTGGACGCGGGCGGCAAGGGCAGCGAGATGCACGACGACCTGAAGACGCCGCTCGCCAACGCGCTGTCGGACTACGTGGAGGACACGCACAAGATCCTCAGCGACAACGTCTACGCCGGTGCCGGCGGGATCCGGGAGGAGAACGGTGCCGGTCACCTCGACGGCAGCAACGCCAGTCTCGTCCGCGTCCTGCGTGGTGTCTCCGACGAGCCCGAGGCCTACGCGACGCTGTACAGCGCCGAACGGGCCATGACGGCCGAACTCATCGCCGGACTGCCGCCCGGCACGGACCCGAAGGGCGTCGATCTCCCGGCCCAGCGCATCGGCACGGCCCTCGGCGCCTACGACGCCATCCGGACGGACGTCATCCTCGACAACAAGGACGACCGGATGGAGTGGGCCGACAAGACCAGCTCGTACGGCTCCGCGATGAACGGCGTGGTGACCGGTTTCATCCCCGAGGTCGGCGACCTCGCGGGTGCCATCGTCGACCTGGGCATCGAGGAGTGGGCGGACGGCGTCAAGAAGGATGCTCAGGACGCGGGCAACAGTGCCGCCTCCGAGGCGCACTTCGCCGCGTTGAGGGACAGTAAGGAAATGGCCAAGGGCTGGGGCAACATCAACGGTGCCCAGAGCGACGCCGACTACGTGTACTCCAAGATGACGACCGGCCACACGACCGGCCACGCGAACGCCATGAGCGCACTCGGGCGGAACGGGCAGCAGTGAAACGTTCCCGGCGCATCTGGCTGATCATCGCCGGCGTACTCGTCCTCGCCCTCGGTGCGGGCGGCTACGTCTCCTGGCAGTACCCCAACCTGTTCCTCCCGGACCGCCTCTGCGA
>NZ_BAAAKJ010000148.1:10368-16229 GCF_039527695.1 Kitasatospora putterlickiae | reverse complement strand
GCCGAGCGCGTCCTCGGCAGCGGCAAGATCGTGGTCGCCGACAGCGACGTGTCGACCAACCGCGACGATCCGGACGCCTACTGCGCGATCAGCCTCAAGCGCGGCGGCAAGTATGTCGCCGAGATCCACCTGCGCACCAAGAAGGCAGCGCTCTTCGAGCCTTCCCTGCGAGCCGACCCGACGATGTCCCAGCCGGACCGGGGGCCGGTCGGCGCGTTCGGCAACGCCCGTGGCTGGCTGCTGATGGCGCCGGGCTGTCGGCTGGCCAACCTGGACACGAACAACTACCCGAAGCGGGACGCGGACGCGGTCGCCGTGGACGTGGTCCGCAACAAGGAGCCCGACCCCTACCGCTTCGTTCGCGCGGACACGACCGCGTCGCCCGAGGCGCGGCAGGATCTGGCCCGGCTGGCCGCCGACTTCGCCGCAGCGGTCGCCCGCCGCTCCGGCTGCGGATCGGCGGAAGTCCCGGACGTCCACCTGACCACCGGCGAACAGATCGCGCAGCCCGTCGACGACGGGCGGCTCTGCGGGGTTCCGGGGGCCACCGCCGCCAACGAGCTCCTGCCCGGGGCTCGTCAGGACATCAGCAGTCCCTCGGCGCCGGTCCAGACCTGCTGGATCCACTACAACGGTTTCCGGCAGGAGCTGCGCTACGAGTTCACCGCCACCCTCGACACCCGCTACCCGGCCTTCGCCCTCCACATCGACGACAGACCGCTGGAGCCGCTGCCCGCCGGCTGGCGGGGGACCGGCAACGACAGCCTCGTGGTCGCCCCCTGCGGAAGCGGCACTCTCACGCTGCACGTCTTCGGGTTCGCCCTCGACCGTTCGGCCGAGGCCGTCGAGAACCCCGCCTTCCGCACCT
The DNA here is from genome assembly GCF_039527695.1 of Kitasatospora putterlickiae. Classification (NCBI taxonomy): domain Bacteria; kingdom Bacillati; phylum Actinomycetota; class Actinomycetes; order Kitasatosporales; family Streptomycetaceae; genus Kitasatospora; species Kitasatospora putterlickiae. Next base: position 15,361 of record NZ_BAAAKJ010000148.1, on the reverse strand, counting down.
GGGCCAACGCCATGGCCGCCAAGTTCGGCTGCGAGCCGGTCGCGCCCGCCTAGCACCGACGCCGCTGCCCGGCGCCCCTTCCTCTCGGGAGGGGTGCCGGGCAGCGGCGTGGGCGGGAGGTGTCAGGCGCCGATGGCGTGCAGGCCGCCGTCGACGTGGACGATCTCGCCGGTGGTCTTCGGGAACCAGTCCGACAGCAGGGCGACGACGCCGCGGCCGGCCGGCTCCGGGTCGGTCAGGTCCCACTTCAGCGGGGAGCGGGTGTCCCAGGTGGCGGCCAGGTCGGGGAAGCCCGGGATGGACTTGGCGGCCATCGAGGCGAGCGGGCCGGCCGAGACCAGGTTGCAGCGGATGTCCCGCTCGCCCAGGTAGCGGGCCAGGTAGCGGTTGGTGGACTCCAGGGCGGCCTTCGCCGGGCCCATCCAGTCGTACTGCGGCCAGGCGAACTGCGCGTCGAAGGTGAGGCCGACGACCGCGCCGCCGTCCCGCATCAGCGGCAGCAGCGCCATGGTCAGCGACTTCAGCGAGTACGCGGAGACGTGCATGGCGGTGGCCACGGACTCCCACGGCGTGTTCAGGAAGTTGCCGCCCAGCGCGTCCTGCGGGGCGAAGCCGATCGAGTGGACGACGCCGTCCAGGGTCGGCAGGTGCTCGCGCACCTTGTCGGCGATGCCGGCCAGCTGCTCCTCGCTGGAGACGTCCAGCTCCAGGACCTGGACCGGGTTCGGCAGCTTCTTGGCGATGCGCTCGGTCAGGCTCGGCCGCGGGAACGCGGTCAGGATGACCTCGGCGCCCTGCTCCTGGGCCAGCTTGGCGGTGTGGAAGGCGATGGAGGACTCCATCAGCACACCGGTGATCAGGATGCGCTTGCCCTCAAGGATTCCGCTCATGACTCAGTGACCCATGCCCAATCCGCCGTCGACGGGAATGACGGCTCCGGTGATGTACGCGGCCTCGTCCGAACCGAGGAACCGCACGGTGGAAGCGACCTCGGCGGGCGCCGCGTAACGGCCCAGCGGCACGTCGGCGACGATCTCCGCGCGGCGCTCGTCGGTGAGCACCGCGGTCATGTCGGTGTCCACGAAGCCGGGGGCGACCACGTTGACGGTGATGTTGCGCGGCCCCAGCTCGCGGGCCAGGGAGCGGGCGAAGCCGACCAGGCCCGCCTTGGAGGCGGCGTAGTTGGCCTGGCCCGGGGAGCCGGAGAGGCCGACGACCGAGGAGATCAGCACGATCCGGCCCCGGCGGGCGCGCATCATCAGCTTGGACGCGCGCTTCACCACACGGAAGGTGCCGGTGAGGTTGGTGTCCAGGACGGAGGTGAAGGCCTCTTCCGACATCCGCAGCAGCAGGGTGTCGTTGGTGATCCCGGCGTTGGCGACCAGCACCTCGACGGCGCCGTGCGCGGTCTCGACCTCGGTCAGCGCGGCGTCCACCTGGGCGCTGTCGGTGATGTCGCAGCGCACCGCGAGCACGTCGTACTTGGCCAGCTGCTCGGGCACCTCACCCGACCGGCTGGTGATGGCGACCTTGTCGCCGGCCTCGGCGAAGGCCTGGGCGATCGCGAGGCCGATGCCCCGGTTGCCTCCGGTGACGAGAACCGAGCGGCTCAACGATCCACCTCTCTCCGTTGTGTGCGCACGCCGTGATGCCCGCGTACCACTCCGTGATGTCCACGTACGTCGCAACGATGTACGCGGTGTGACGCTATCGGTCGTTCCGGCGCGGCGGCGAATCGGTCTCCCACAGCGCCGCACCGAAGGAACTGTCGGTATCCAACAATGCGCCTCCGGCCGGTTTTCGCGCGATTCGCCCACCGACCTTCACCGGATTGTCGTTTCCGATGAGCGGCCCGTCCGGGGAACCCGGCGGCGGGGCACGCCCGTTGTGCCCCCTGGTGCGGCACGACGCCGGGGCCGCCGCACCGGGGCCGAGGACGGCCCGAAGCCTGACACCGGGCCCCGGTGACGAGCGGAGGCGGAGCGCGGAATGAGCGAGGCACGGGCCGGGACCACCCACCGGCGCGGACGACTGGTGGCCATGGCCGCACTGGCGGCCGGCGCGGGAGCGGTCGCCTGGGCACTGCGCGACCTCCCGGCGGCGTTCGGACGCCGCCCGGACGGCGAGCGGGAGGAGCGGTTGCGCAACTCCCCGCAGTACCGCGACGGGGTCTTCCACAACGCGCCGTCCGAGCTGGCCCGGGCGGCCGCGCCGTCCGGCATCGACCCGGAGACGGTGCACCGGGTGCTGTTCCAGCGCGCGGACCGCACGCCGAACGGCGCGGTGCCCGTCGTCCGCCCGCCCGACGCCGCCGGCGCGGCCGCCGAGGGCGTGGCGGTCACCTGGTACGGGCACGCCTCGGCGCTGGTCGAGATCGAGGGCTCGCGGGTGCTGCTCGACCCGATCTGGAGCGAGCGCTGCTCCCCCGCCGCCCTGGTCGGCCCGCGCCGGCTGCACCCGGTGCCGGTCGAGCTGGAGGAGCTGCCGCAGGTGGACGCGGTGCTCATCTCGCACGACCACTACGACCACCTGGACATGGCGACGGTCCGGCGGCTGGTGCGCAGCCAGTCCGCGCCGTTCGCGGTGCCGCTCGGCATCGGCGCCCACCTGCGCCGCTGGGGCGTGCCGGAGCACCGGATCATCGAGCTGGACTGGGACGAGACCTGCACGCTCGGCGACCTGGCGCTCACCCTGACCGCCGCCCACCACTTCTCCGGCCGCGGCCTGACCCGCAACACCACCCTGTGGGGCTCCTGGGTGGTCGCCGGGCCGAACCGCAAGGTCTACTACACCGGTGACTCCGGCTACTTCGAGGGCTACGCGCGGATCGGCGCCGAGCACGGCCCGTTCGACGCCGCGCTGGTCCAGGTCGGCGCCTACGACCCGGCGTGGGCGGACATCCACATGACGCCCGAGGACGCCGTCCTCGCCCACCGGGAGCTGAACGCCGAGCTGCTGCTGCCGGTGCACTGGTGCACCTTCAACCTGGGTCTGCACCCGTGGTCCGAGCCGGTCGAGCGGCTGCTGGTGGCGGCGAAGGAGCACGGCGTGCGGCTGGCGGTGCCGCGCCCCGGCGAGCGGGTGGACGTCGACAATCCGCCGGAGCTGGACGGCTGGTGGGAGGGCGTCGGGTAGCCGGTCGGCCGCCGCACCGGGAAATGCGCTGGCCGAAACCCCTTTGACGGGCAATGATGCGGTTCGGGAGCCCTTGTCCCGACAGGGGCTCCCGAACCGCCGTCCGCCCGACCAGGGAGCCCGATTGCCTCCGCTGCCCCCGACCAGCACGTCCCCGTCCCGCGCCGGAGCCCCGCGCGCCGTCGACCCGCTCTTCCTCGGCTACCCGCTGCACGCCCTGGCCGACGCCGCCCTCACCCGGGCCCGCGAACTCGGCGCCGAGCACGCCGACTTCCGCCTGGAGCGGGTCCGCAGCGCCTCCTGGCGGCTGCGCGACGCCCGCCCGTCCGGCACCTCCGACGGCGTGCAGCTCGGCTTCGCCGTCCGGGTGCTGCTGGACGGCGCCTGGGGCTTCGCCGCCGGGGTCGACCTCACCCCGGAGGCCGCCGCGGCGGTGGCCGCGCAGGCCGTCGCGGTGGCCCGGCTGTCCGGCGGGATCAGCCGCGCGGCGGGGTCGGCGCAGCGGGTCGAGCTGGCCGACGAGCCGGTGCACCGGGACGCCGTCTGGGTCTCCGCCTACGAGGTGAACCCCTTCGAGGTGCCGGACGCGGAGAAGACGGCGCTGCTCGCCGAGTGGAGCGCCCGGCTGCTGGCCGCCGAGGGCGTCTCGCACGTCCAGGCGACCCTGCTGACCGTCCAGGAGAACAAGTTCTACGCGGACACCGCCGGCACCGTCACCACCCAGCAGCGGATCCGGCTGCACCCGGTGCTGGAGGCCACCTCGGTGGACGGGCGCACCGGCGCCTTCGACTCGATGCGCACCCTCGCGCCGCCGGCCGGGCGCGGTTGGGAGTACCTGACGGGGACCGGCTGGGACTGGGACGCCGAGCTCGCCGGGCTGCCGGTCCTGCTGGCCGAGAAGATGAAGGCGCCGAGCGTCGAGGCGGGCCGCTACGACCTGGTCATCGACCCGTCCAACCTCTGGCTGACCATCCACGAGTCGATCGGCCACGCCACCGAGCTGGACCGCGCCCTCGGCTACGAGGCCGCCTACGCCGGCACCTCCTTCGCCACCTTCGACGGGCTCGGCTCGCTGAAGTACGGCTCCGAGCTGATGCACGTCACCGGCGACCGCACCGCCGAGCACGGCCTGTCGACCGTCGGCTACGACGACGAGGGGGTGGCCGCGCAGTCCTGGGACCTCGTCAAGGACGGCGTTCTGGTCGGCTACCAGCTCGACCGCGCGATGGCGCGGCTCAAGGGCTTCGAGCGCTCCAACGGCTGCGCCTTCGCCGACTCCCCCGCGCACGTCCCGGTGCAGCGGATGGCCAACGTCTCGCTGCAGCCGGTCGAGGGCGGCCCGTCCACCGAGGGCCTGTTCGCGGGCGTCGAGAACGGCCTCTACATCGTCGGCGACCGCTCCTGGTCGATCGACATGCAGCGGTACAACTTCCAGTTCACGGGGCAGCGCGCCTACGCCATCAGGAACGGCGAACTGGCGGGCCAGGTCAAGGACTTCGCCTACCAGGCCACCACCACCGACTTCTGGGGCTCGATGACCGCGGTCGGCGGCCCGCAGACCTACGTGCTGGGCGGCGCGTTCAACTGCGGCAAGGCGCAGCCCGGCCAGGTCGCCGCGGTCAGCCACGGCTGCCCCTCGGCCCTGTTCCGCAACGTCAACGTGCTCAACACCCAGCAGGAGGCGGGTCACTGATGACCGCGACGACGCAGCCCCACGAACTCGTCGAGCTGGCGCTCGGCCTCTCCCGCGCCGACGGCTGCGTGGTGATCGCCGACGAGGAGTCGACCGCCAACCTGCGCTGGGCCGGCAACGCGCTCACCACCAACGGCGTCACCCGGGGCCGCCGGCTCACCGTGC
>NZ_BAAAKJ010000148.1:0-10324 GCF_039527695.1 Kitasatospora putterlickiae | reverse complement strand
TGGCCGGCGCCGAGGGCACCGCCTCCGGGGTGGTCTCCCGCGAGGCCGTCGGGCCGGACGACGTGGCGGAACTGGTCCGGGCCGCCGAGGAGGCCGCCCGCGCCGCCGGTCCGGCCGAGGACGCGCGGCCGCTGGTCACCGCCGCCGAGCAGCCGAACTCGCCGCACTTCACCCGGCCGCCCGCGGAGACCTCGATCGACGTGTTCGCGGAGTTCGGACCGGCCCTCGGCCGGGCCTTCGCCCGCGCCGCCGAGCAGGGCGAGCTGCTGTACGGCTTCGCCCGGCACGAGGTGGTCACCAGCTACCTGGGCACCTCCACCGGCCTGCGGCTGCGCCACGACCAGCCGACCGGCACGGTCGAACTGAACGCCAAGACCGCCGACCTGTCCGGCTCGGCCTGGACCGGCGCCGCCACCCGGGACTTCTCCGACGTGGACGTCACCGCCCTGCACGCCGAGGCGACCCGGCGGCTCGGCTGGGGCAGGCGCCGGATCGACCTGCCTGCCGGCCGGTACGAGACGCTGCTGCCGCCGTCCGCCCTCGCCGACCTCATGGTGTACCTGACTTGGTCGGCCGGCGGCCGGGACGCCTTCGAGGGCCGGACGGTCTTCTCGCGCAAGGGCGGGGCGGCGCTCGGCGCCCCGGACCAGGGTGGCGACGGGCTGCCGGAGGGAGGGGGCACCCGGATCGGCGAGAAGCTGACCGGACTGCCGCTGACGCTGCGCTCCGACCCGCGCGAGCCGGGCCTGGAGTCCGCGCCGTTCGTCCTGGCGCACGCCAGCGAGGACGAGTCCTCGGTGTTCGACAACGGCCTGCCGCTGACCGCCACCGACTGGATCCGCGACGGCGAGCTGTCCGCCCTGGTCACCAGCCGGCACTCGGCCGCCCTGACCGGGCTGCCGCTGCGCCCGGCGATCGACAACCTCGTCCTGGAGACCGCCGACCAGGAGGCCGCGCCGACCCTGGAGGAGATGATCGCCCGGACCGAACGCGGTCTGCTGCTCACCTGCCTCTGGTACATCCGCGAGGTGGACCCGGCCAACCTGCTGCTGACCGGCCTCACCCGGGACGGCGTCTACCTGGTGGAGAACGGCGAGGTGGTCGGGGCGGTCAACAACTTCCGCTTCAACGAGTCGCCGGTGGAGCTGCTCGGCCGGATCACCGAGGTCGGCCGCACGGAGCGCTGCCTGCCGCGCGAGTGGAGCGACTGGTTCACCCGGACGGCGATGCCGCCGGTCCGGGTCCCGGGATTCAACATGAGTTCGGTCAGCCAGGCCTCGTAGCGGCCGACAGGGGGAGGATCGAGACGATGGACGAGAAGCGCCTGGTCAGGACCAGCAAGATGCTGTCGCGCATCCTGCGGCACGACCCCGGCCGGATCGGGATCACCCTGGACCCGGCCGGCTGGGTCGGGGTGGACGTGCTGCTCGGCGCGCTGGCGGCCCGGGGCACCCGGCTGACCAGGGCCGAGCTGGACCACGTGGTGGCGACCAACAACAAGCGCCGCTTCGCCTACTCGCCGGACGGCCTCTCGATCCGGGCCAGCCAGGGGCACACGGTGGCGGTCGACCTCGGTCTGGCCGCCACCGAGCCCCCGCCGGTGCTGTTCCACGGCACGGCGGCCCGGAGCCTGGCGGCGATCCTCCGGGAGGGCCTGCGCCCGATGGCCCGGCAGGACGTCCACCTGTCGGCGGACACCGGGACGGCGACCCGGGTGGGCGCCCGGCACGGCCGGCCGGTGGTGCTCCAGGTGGACGCGGCCGCGATGGCGGCGGCCGGGCACGAGTTCCGGGTGAGCGCCAACGGGGTCTGGCTGACGGACGCGGTGCCGCCGGAGTACCTCTCCCAGGGCCAATAGGAGCATCTCCGCGGCCCCGGTCTCGTCGCCGATCCTCCCCCGGCGTACCGTGAGAAGGCCGCGCGGAGAGGCGCGCGGACGCGCGGACGAGGGCGGTTTGGGACATGGGCAAGAGCGCCGACGGCGGGCGGGTCTACCGGATCACTGGGGCCCGCAGCAGCCTCAGCGAGGACGTCCGCGGCCGGCAGCGCCGGTACGTGGCCTCGATGCTGCTGCGGACGGTCTGCGTGCTGCTCGCGGTGGTGCTGTGGGACGTCCAGCGGTGGCTGGCCTTCGCCGCCCTGGCGGGCGGGGTGCTGCTGCCGTACTTCGCGGTGCTGCTCGCCAACGCGGGCCGCGAGCGGGCGCCGGGACTGCCGTCCACCTTCGACGTGCCGCCGACCACGCAGCTGATGCTGGGCCCGGGCGGCGCCGGTCCGCAAGGTGCGGATGTGACGCAGGGTGCTGATGAGGCCGGGCGTATGCCCACCGATTCTTCACAGGGGCGGAGCTGACCGTCCGTTTTGAGCCGCTATCCACCGTTTGCCAAGGCGGAAAGCTCAAAAGAACCTCAGATTAATCATGCAAGACCTCCCCATACCCACCCCACGCCGTGACATACTGCGTACGCGCTCCGCATCCCCCGTCGGAGCGACGGACCGACGCCGGGCGGCTCCCCCCGTGGCTGCCCGGCGTCGCCATTCCCCTTTCTTTGGGCTCGGCTCGCCTCCGGGCCGCTCTGACCCGGCGCCGACGGTCGTCGCTCCAACGCCGCTCGTTCCTCGCGTCGTCCTCGCTTCTCGCTTTCGGCACCGGCGCGGCCCTTTGGCTCGCTCGCACGTGCTCGGGTGGGCGTGGCGTGCTCGGGTGAGTGCGGGTTCCTCGGCGTGTCCGGGCGGGCAGGCGGGTCTGAGAGACTGGCGGTGACGACTTCCCGCCGCCCCTGAGGACGATCACGATGCTGCTCCCCGACGCCCCTCAGCCGCAGACGCCGATCTGCTCCGCCAAGGGCTGCCGGGCGGACGCCGTCTGGGTACTGGTCTGGAACAACCCCAAGCTGCACACGCCGGACCGCCGCAAGACCTGGCTGGCCTGCGACGAGCACCGGGAGCACCTGTCGCAGTTCCTCGGCGTGCGCGGCTTCCTCAAGGAGGTCCTGCCCTTCGCCGAGTGGACCCCCGCGGAAGGCTGAGCCTCAGCCCCCGATGGCCGACATCGGACGGGACGGCTGGTGGAAGTCCGGGTCGTCGATCCCCGCGCCGGCCTTCTTGCCCCACATCGCGGCCCGCCACAGGGCCGCCAGTTCGGCGTCGTCGGCGCCGGAGCGCAGTGCCGTGCGCAGGTCGGTCTCGCCGGTGGCGAAGAGGCAGTTGCGGATCTGGCCGTCGGCGGTGAGCCGGGTGCGGTCGCAGGCACGGCAGAACGGGCGGGTGACCGAGGCGATCACGCCGACCCGGCCCGGGCCGCCGTCCACCAGGAAGCGTTCGGCGGGCGCCGCGCCGCGGGCGGCGGAGGGCTCGGGGGTGAGGGTGAACCTGGCGGACAACCGCTCCAGGATCTCCTCGGCGGTGATCATCGCGGAGCGGTCCCAGCCGTGCTGGGCGTCCAGCGGCATCTGCTCGATGAACCGCAGTTCGTAGCCGCGCTCCAGGCACCAGGCGAGCAGCGCGGGCGCCTCGTGCTCGTTGACCCCGCGCATCAGCACCGCGTTGAGCTTGACCGGGGTGAGCCCGGCGGCCTCGGCGGCGGCCAGTCCGGCCAGCACGTCCTGGTGGCGGCGGCGCCGGGTGAGGGTGTGGAAGGTGTCCTCGTCGAGGGTGTCGAGCGAAACGTTGACCCGGTCCAGTCCGGCCGAGCGCAGTGCCGCCGCGGTGCGGGCGAGGCCGATGCCGTTGGTGGTGAGCGAGAGCTCGGGGCGCGGGTCGAGGGCGGCGCAGGCCTCGACGATGCCGATCAGCCCGGGGCGCAGCAGCGGCTCGCCGCCGGTGAAGCGGACCTCCTGGACGCCGAGGTCGCGCACGGCGAGGGTGACCAGCCGGACGATCTCCTCGTCGGTGAGCAGCTCCGGCTTGGCCAGCCAGCTCAGGCCCTCCTCGGGCATGCAGTAGGTGCAGCGCAGATTGCACCGGTCGGTGAGGGAGACCCGCAGGTCGACGGCTCGGCGGCCGAAGGTGTCGAGCAGCACGGCGGTCCCTTCCCGTGTGAGGTGCCGCCGGGGAGGCGGCCGGCCCGGCCACCGTCACGGCGGGGCCGGGCCAGCTTAGTCATGATCCGCCGGTCAGTGGGCGCCCAGCCCGGTGAGGGAACGGACCTCGAGTTCAGCGTACTTCGCCGGGTCGGCCTGGCGGCGGGAGAGCACGGTGCCGACCCAGCCGGCCAGGAAGCCGACCGGGATGGAGACCAGCCCGGGGTTCTCCAGCGGGAACCACTGGAAGTCGGAGTGCGGGAAGAGCGAGTTCTTCCCGCCCGAGACGACCGGGGAGAAGATCACCAGCGCCACCGAGGACGTCAGTCCGGCGTAGACGGAGCTGACGGCGCCGGTGGTGGTGAACCGCTTCCAGAACAGCGAGTACAGCAGGGTGGGCAGGTTCGCCGAGGCGGCCACCGCGAAGGCCAGGGCGACCAGGGCGGCGGCGTTGAGCTTGTCGGCGAACAGGCTGAGCACGATCGCGACCGCACCGATGCCGGCGGCGGCCCACTTGGCGACGTGCACCTCCTCGCGCTCGGAGACCTTGCCGCGCCGGATGACGTTGGCGTAGAGGTCGTGGGCGAAGGAGGCCGAGGAGGCCAGGGTGAGCCCGGCGACGACGGCGAGGATGGTGGCGAACGCGACCGCGGAGATCACCGCGAGCAGCACCGCCCCGCCGGTGGTGCCCGGGCCGCCGCCGAGCTGCTCGGCGAGCTGCGGGGCGGCGGTGTTGCCGGCCGCGTTGGCGGCCTTGATCGCCTTGGGGCCGACCAGGGCTGCGGCGCCGAAGCCGAGCGCCAGGGTCATCAGGTAGAAGCCGCCGATGATGCCGATCGCCCAGAGCACCGACTTCCGGGCGGCCTTGGCGGTGGGCACCGTGTAGAAGCGGACCAGGATGTGCGGCAGGCCGGCGGTGCCGAGCACCAGGGCGAGGCCGAGGCTGAGGAAGTCGAGTTTGCTGGTGCCGGTGACGCCGTACTTCAGACCCGGTTCGAGGAAGGCGTTGGCCTTGCCGCTGGCGTCGGCGGCGGCGCCGAGCAGCGTGGACAGGTTGAAGTGGTACTTGGCCAGCACCAGCACGGTCATCAGCGCGGTGCCGGCGATCAGCAGCACGGCCTTGACGATCTGCACCCAGGTGGTGCCCTTCATGCCCCCTATGGCGACGTAGAGGACCATCAGCGCGCCGACCGCGACGATGGTCCACCGCTTGGCGGCGTCGCCGCTGACCCCGAGGAGCAGGGCGACCAGGCTGCCGGCGCCGACCATCTGGGCGAGCAGGTAGAAGATCGACACCACGATGGTGGAGATGCCGGCGGCGGTGCGGACGGGGCGCTGGCGCATCCGGAAGGCCAGCACGTCGGCCATGGTGTAGCGGCCGGAGTTGCGCAGCGGTTCGGCGACCAGCAGCAGCGCGACCAGCCAGGCGACCAGGAATCCGATGGAGTAGAGGAAGCCGTCGTAGCCGAACAGCGCGATGGCGCCGGCGATGCCGAGGAAGGACGCGGCGGACATGTAGTCGCCGGAGATGGCGAGGCCGTTCTGGAAGCCGGAGAAGGCGCGTCCGCCGGCGTAGAAGTCGGCGGCGTCCTTGGTCTGCCGGCCGGCCCAGATGGTGATGCCGAGGGTGGCGAGCACGAAGACCCCGAACAGGGTCATGGTGAGGCCGCGGTGGTCGGTGGCGGAGCTGGCGATCAGGTTCATTCGGCGGCCTCCCGAGGGGCGTGGACGACCGCACCGCGCGCCTCGCGGATCGCGGACGCGCTGGGGTCGATCCTCCGGTCGGCGTAGCGCGCGTACCAGGCGGCGATGGCGAAGGTGGTGAGGAACTGCATCAGCCCGAGGACCAGGGCGACGTTGATGTGACCGACGACCTTGGCGCCCATCAGGGCGGGCGCGTAGCCGGAGAGCAGCACGTAGAGCAGGTACCAGAGCACGAAACCGATGGTGACCGGGAACGCGAAGTTCCGGAACGAGCGCCGGAGGGTGCGGAACTCCTCACTCTCCTCGATGAGTTGGGTTTCGCTGGGGGTGGTGGTGATCGGCGGCGATTCCACTCTGACTCCTCACTCCTTCGGCGTAGCGGTCGCATCAGAGGAAACGATCGGACGTGAGCGAAGTCACAATCCAGATGCGCGCCGCGCCATGCTAGGAGGGCCCCGCTTCACCCGAAAGAGTTTGACCGTGATCAGACAAATCTTCACTCCTTCGCCGCAACCGAGCGACGAAAACCACCTATCCGGGCACATTTCAGGGGTGGTCCGGCGAGCCGGACCACCCCTGGTGAAGCGTCAACAGCGGTACGTCAGAAAGCGATCCGCACCTTCAGGGCCGAACGGTCGTCCATCGCCCGGTAGCCGTCCGGGACGCCGTCCAGGTCCACCGTGCGGTCGAAGACCAGGCCCGGCTCGATGGCGCCGGACAGGACGTCCGGCAGCAGCTCGGGGATGTAGGCGCGGGCCGGCGCGACGCCGCCGCCCAGCGAAACGTTCCTGCCGAACATCTGGCCGATGTCGACGCCCGCGCTGCCGCCGTGCGGCACGCCCACGTAGCCGACGGCGCCGCCGTCCCGGGCGATCGACACGGCGGTGCGCATCGACTCCTCGGTGCCGACCGCCTCCAGCACGGCGTGCGCGCCCTGCCCGCCGGTCAGCTCCCGGACCGCCTCGATCGCCGCCTCGCCGCGCTCGGCGACCACGTCGGTCGCGCCGAACCGGCGGGCCAGGTCGGTGCGGGCCGCGTGCCGGCCCAGCGCGATGATCCGCCCGGCGCCCAGCCGGTTCGCGGCCAGCACCCCGCACAGGCCCACCGCGCCGTCGCCGACTACCGCCACCGTGGCGCCCGGCCGCACCCGCGCCGAGACCGCCGCGTGGTGCCCGGTCGCCATCACGTCGGAGAGCGCCAGCAGGTTCGGCAGCAGCTTCTCGTCGCCCTGCGCCTCCTTGGGCAGCTTCACCAGGGTGCCGTCCGCGAACGGGACCCGCACCGCCTCGCCCTGCCCGCCGTCCGAGCCGACCTGCCCCCAGAAGCCGCCGTGCGGGCAGGAGGTCTGCAGGCCCTCGCGACAGAAGTCACACGTGCCGTCCGACCAGACGAACGGCGCCACCACCAGGTCGCCCGGCCGGAAGCCGCGCACCTCGGCGCCGGCCTCCTCCACCACCCCGAGGAACTCGTGCCCGATCCGCTGCCCGGCCGCCCGCGCGGAGACACCGCGGAACGCCCACAGGTCGCTGCCGCAGATACAGGCGTTCACCACCCGGACCACCGCGTCGGTCGGCCGCTGGACGACCGGGTCCGGCACCTCCTCGATCCGGATGTCACTGGGACCGTGGATGACGGTGGCGCGCATGGGGTTCGTCCTTCGCAGAGGTGCCCGCCGGGGTGTCGCGGGCGACCGGAAAACAATCGACCAGGTGTACGACGACTGCACCGTCCACTCTATTCCGGTCCGTTCCGGGAGGTCCCGGTCGGCCTTCCGGGAGGTCCCGGCCGGCCTTCCGGACGGCCCCGGCCACCGGCGAACCGCCGTCCGCGCCCCCCGGCGGGCCTTATTCTGTTGCACCATGTACGCGATCCAGCCCGAGACCCCCGGCGCGGCACCGCGGAGCGCCGCGGTCCCGGCCCAGCGCTCCGCCGCCCCCGCCGGCGGCTTCGCGGTGGTCGACGTCGAGACCACCGGCCTCGGCCGCACGGACCGCGTCATCTCGGCGGGCGTCTACCAGCTGGACGAGGACGGCCACGCCGTCGACCACTGGTACACCCTGGTCAACCCGGAGCGCGATCCCGGCCCGGTCTGGATCCACGGCCTCACCGACGACCAGCTGGCCGGCGCGCCCACCTTCCCGCAGATCGCCGACGAGTTCGCCGAGCGGCTGCGCGGCCGGGTGATGGTCGCCCACAACGCGCTCTTCGACTGGAACATGATCTCCCGCGAGTTCTCCCGGGCCGGCCTGCGCGCCCCGGTCGAACAGCGGCTGTGCACCATGGTGCTGGCCCGCGACCTGCGACTGCCGCTGCCCAACGGCAAGCTGTCCTCGCTGGCCGCGTACTTCGGCGTCCACCAGCGCCAGGCGCACAACGCGCTGGACGACGCCCGGGTGCTCGCCGAGGCGTTCCGCCCCAGCCTGGAGCTGGCCCGCTCGGGGGGCGTCCCGCTGCCGCTGCAGACCTGCGTGGCGGTCGCCCACCTCGGCGAGGACGCGCCCGCCTCCCCCGCCCGCGCCTCCTGGACCGGCGCCTCCTACCGGCAGGCCAGGAAGCGCCCGCCGTGCCCGTACCCGAACCCCGGGCGCTGGGAGGACGGCAAGCCGCTGGTCCAGGGCATGCGGGTGGCGATCACCGGCGACACCGCCACCGACCGCGAGCTGCTGGAGGACCGCGCCGTCGAGGCCGGCCTGCACATCGCCACCTCGGTGAGCCGGCTCACCAGCCTGCTGGTCACCAACGAGCCGGACAGCTGGAGCGGCAAGGCCCGCAAGGCCCGCGACGTCGGCACCCCGGTGGTCGGCGAGGACGCCTTCCTCCAGCTGCTGCGCGAGGTCGCCCCGCACCCCGGTGCGTGAGCCGGTTGTGAACAGGGCGTACCGTGCCCGTGTGTACCGTTTTCTGCTCTCCCGGCGCTGGCTGATCGCCCTGCTGATCGCCCTGCTGCTGATCCCCACCACCATCCGTCTGGGGTTCTGGCAGCTGCACCGCCACGAGGCGCGGGTGGACCGCAACGAGCTGATCGCCCAGTCCCTCACCGCCGAGCCCGTGCCGTACGACACCCTGTCGGCCACGCCCGGGTTCGCCGTGCCCAAGGACCTCACCTGGCGCCCCGTGACGGCCACCGGGCAGTACGACCCGGCGCACGAGTTCGTGGTCCGCAAGCGGACCGACTCCAGCGGCGACAAGATCGGCTACTTCGTGGTCACCCCGCTGGTGCTCGCCGACGGCAAGGGAACCGTCCTGGTCAACCGCGGCTGGGTGGCCTCCGGCACCTCCGCCACCGACTACCCGGCCGTCCCGGCCCCGCCGGCCGGCCAGGTCACCCTGACCGGCCGGCTGCGCGCCGACGAGACCGCCTCCGGCAGCATCAAGGACCGGGCCGGACTGCCGGACCGGCAGTTCAACCTGATCAGCACCACCCAGCAGGTCAAGGAGAACGGCGCCGCCCTGCTCGGCGGCTACCTGGAGCTCACCGCCACCGAGCCGGCCCCCGCCGAGCAGCCCGAGCTGCTGCGCGAGCCCAACCACTCCGACATCGGCCCGCACATGGCGTACGCGATCCAGTGGTGGCTGTTCACCGCGATGATCCCCGTCGGGTTCGCGGTGATGGCGCGGCGCGAGGCCAAGGACCGCCGCGGGGAGGCCGCCGAGGCCGAGGGCACGACGGTCGCCGTCCCCGCCTGAGGCCGCCGGGGCCGGACCGCTCAGAGCACGTCGTCCAGCTCGCGCAGCAGCCGCGCCTTGGCCCGGGCGCCGATCACCGACTTCACCGGCTCGCCGCCGCGGAACACCATCAGCGTCGGCATCGACAGCACCCCGTACGCCGCCTGGGTCTGCGGGTTGTGGTCGACGTCCAGGCTGACCACGGTCAGCCGGTGCGCCTCCTCCCGGGCGATCTCCGCCAGCACCGGCACCATCTGGCGGCACGGCGGGCACCAGTCGGCCGTGAAGTCCACCAGCACCGGCCCCTCGGCCGACAGCACCTCGGCGGCGAAGGTCTCGTCCGTCACCGCCGCCACCCCTGTGATCCGCACCATGGCCTACCTCTTCTCCCACTCGTTCCGGTCGGGGGCCGCCGACGCGGCCCATTCGCACTGCGGCGGCTCCGCGGCGGCCCCCGCGGCGAGCGCGTCGCGCTCCCGCTCGGCCCGGGCGTACTGCTCGGACACCCGGGTACGGACCTCCTGGAGCCTGGCGATGCACTCGTCCAGCTCGGACAGCTTCTTCCGGTAGACCTCCAGCGAGGCCGGGCAGGAGTCACCGTGCGGATGACCGGCCTGCAGGCACTCGACGAACGGCCTGGTGTCCTCCAGGCCGAAGCCGAAGTCCTGAAGGGTGCGGATCTGCCGCAGCAGGCGCACGTCCTCCTCGCCGTACGCGCGGTAGCCGTTGCCGGCCCGCCGGGCCGGGAGCAGCCCGAGCTGCTCGTAGTACCGCAGTGCCCGGGTGGTGGTCCCCGCCCGCTTCGCCAGTTCACCGATCCGCATGTCCGGACCCTGCCCTTCCGGCAGCCGTTCGAACGCCGCCGGGAACGACGGTAGACCTTGACGCGGGCGTCAACGCCAGCGCGGCGGCCGCGCCCCGGGCGAGCGGGC
>NZ_BAAAKJ010000147.1:14454-18983 GCF_039527695.1 Kitasatospora putterlickiae | reverse complement strand
CGGGGCCCCGGCGCCGTCCTGGCGCTGCTCGTCCTCGGCGGATCGGCCGTCCGGGCGCTGCCCCGCCGGCAGGCCGGTGCCATCGCCGCCGCCGGCCTGGTGCTGATGGCCGCCGGGCGGCTCACCCAGGACGGACCCGGCACCGCCTTCCGGGTGGGCACCGACGCCTGGGTGCTGGCCCTCGGCGCGGGCCTGCTGCTGCGCTTCCTGGAGTACCGCCGCCGCGCCGCCGCCGAGGCCGTGCGACAGGACGAACGGCTGACGCTGGCCCGGGAGCTGCACGACGTGGTCGCCCACCACGTCACCGGGATCGTGGTGCAGGCGCAGGCCGCCCGGATCGTCGCCCGGTCGCGCCCCGGGACGCTGGACGACACCCTCGCGGGCATCGAGGGGGCGGGCACCGAGGCGCTGGCCGCGATGCGCCGGGTGGTCGGTCTGCTGCGCGACACCGAGGACGTGGTCACCACCTCCCCCACCACGCACGGCCTGGACCGGCTGCCCGAACTCGTCCGGCGCTTCGAGGGCCACGGGCCGGACATCGAACTCCGGCTGCCCGGGGAGCCGGCGCCCTGGCCGCCCGAGGTGGACAGCACGGTCTACCGGATCGTCCAGGAGTCCCTGACCAACATCGCCCGGCACGCCTCGCACGCGCGCCGCGCGGTCGTCGACGTCGCCCAGGACCGGGGGGCCGTCACCGTCTCGGTCACCAACGACGCGCCGGCCGGCCACGGCCGGACCCGGCACCTGCAGAAGGGCGGCTTCGGCCTGATCGGCATGCGCGAACGCGTCGAGGCGCTCGGCGGCACGCTGACCGCGGGCCCGGAGGCGGGCGCCGGCTGGTCGGTGCTGGCCACCGTGCCGGTCCTGGTGAAGGAGTCGCGTTGACCATCCGGGTCCTGCTCGCCGACGACCAGGCGATGGTCCGCGGCGGCCTGCGGCTCATCCTGGAGGACCAGGACGACATCACCGTGGTCGGCGAGGCCGCGGACGGCGCCGAGGCGGTCGGGCTCGCGCGGCGGCTGCGCCCCGACGTCTGCCTGGTCGACATCCGGATGCCGAGGCTGGACGGCATCGAGGTCACCCGCGCCCTGGCCGGTGCCGGTGTCGCCGACCCGCTGCGGGTGGTGATCGTCACCACCTTCGACCTCGACGAGTACGTGCACGGCGCCCTGCACGCCGGAGCGGTCGGCTTCGTGCTGAAGGACGCCGGGCCGGCCCTGCTGGTCGAGGCGGTCCGGGCCGCCTGCGCCGGTGACGCCCTGATCTCCCCGTCGATCACCCTGCGGCTGCTGCGGAGCCTGGCCCCCGCCCGGCGGACCGCGGTGAGCGGCCCCGCGCAGCCGCTGTCCGCCCGGGAGACCGAGGTCGTCCGGGCCATCGCGCGCGGGCGCACCAACCAGGAGATCGCCGCCGCGCTGTTCATCTCGGTGAGCACGGTCAAGAGCCACCTGGCGACCGTCCAGGGCAAGCTCCGGGTGCGCAACCGGGTGGAGATCGCGGCCTGGGCCTGGGAGAGCCGGCTGATGGACGACACCGGGCCCGCCGGCCGGCCCTCCCCGTGACGGCGGGTCAGCAGCTGTCGACCAGCACGCCCTCCGCCAGCGACTGCAGGGCGCTGCGGTGCTTGAGGCCCAGCTTCCGGTAGATCCGGGTCAGGTGCTGCTCCACCGTACTGACCGTGATGAACAGCTTGTCCGCCACCTCGCTGTTGGTGAAGCCCTGGCTGACCAGCCGCGCGACGCGCTGCTCCGCCTTGCTGAGGTCCTCGATGCCGATCAGTTCGGCGCCGCGCCCCGCCGCGACCGGCTGCGGCTCGTCCTCCGGCGGCAGCCCCGGGAGCAGTCCGTCGGCCTGACAGTCCTTGGCCAGCTGGCGGGCCCGCTGGATGTGCCGGCCGGCCGCGTCGGCGTCGCCGAGCAGGCGGTGGGTGCGGCCGAGCAGGCCGTGGATCCGGGAGCGCTCGACCTGGTCCGGCGACTCCTCCAGGCTCGCCAGCGCCTCGGCCAGCAGCGGCGGGCGGCACTCCGCCCCGGAGGCCTCGGCGATGACCCGCAGCGTCAGCGCGCGGGTGCGGCCCCAGGACCGCTTCAGCGCGGACAGCTGCTCGGTCGCGAGCTCCCTGGCCTCGTCGGTCCGGCCGAGCGCGATCAGCGCCTGGGCCAGGTCGCTGCGCCACGGCACCAGCGAGGGCAGGTCCATCTCCCAGGCCCGCATGTCCTGGCCGCAGGCCCGGAACTCCATCAGCGCCGCGTGCGCGCGGCCGATCGCCAGGTAGTAGTGGCCCCGGGCGTGCCGGTAGTACAGGCCGGACGGGTTCTCCAGCACCGCGCTGCGCAGCGGCCGGTTCAGCATCCCGCCGGCGGCGTCGAGGTCGCCGCGGGCGGTGCGGACCAGCGCCTGGGTGGCCAGGGCGTACTTGATCTCCGGCCGCCACTCCAGGGCCGCCGCGGCGTGCCGCTCGGCCGCGGCCAGGTCGCCGGAGCGGACGGTCGCCTTGGCCATCACCGATGACAGCACCCCGAGCCAGCTGGGGATGTTGCGGGCCCGCGCCTCGCGCAGCAGTTCGTCACCCCAGGCGACGGCGGCCCGCTGGCGGTCGGCGTAGACCAGCGCCGTCAGCGCCACGGTCAGCGGCTCCAGCGTCGTCTCGTTCAGCCCGAGCGTCTGGAGGTGCTCCTGCACGGCGTCGATGCCGGCCTCGGAGAGGGTGCCGCGCAGCACGCCGTCGAGCAGGCGCGAGGCCTGGAGGTAGGGGTTGGTGGAGTCGCGCGGCTGCCCCGACGTCTCCGTCAGGGGCGCGAACCGGCCGGCCAGCAGCGGGAAGGTACAGCCCAGCCAGAGCCGGAAGGCCTCCCACTCGCTGGTCGTGGCGACGCCCTCCTGGCGCAGGGTCTCGCACAGGTGGCGCAGCGCCGACTCGGCCTGCTCCGAAGGGCCCTGCTGCAACAGGTACTTGACCAGCTGGATGGCCTGGCTCTGGTTGAGCTTGCCCTCGTGCAGGGCCTCGGTCAGGGTGACGCAGTGCCGGACGGCCGCGACCGGGCTTCCCTGGCCGTCGATCTGGGCGAGCATCAGGGTGACGTCGGCGCGCTGGTCGGGCTCGGCCGCCTCGCGGTGGGCGAGCCGGCTGTACTCGGCGGCGAGCTCCACCTGGTCCTCGCTCAGGACCTGTTCGGCCGCCTCCAGCAGGAGCCGCACGGCCCAGGGGTCGGGCGCCGCGTCGGCCGCCAGCAGGTGCCCGGCGACCTCGGTGGCCGGCGCGCCCTCGATGAAGAGCAGTCGGGCCGCCCTCAGGTGGAGTTCGCCGCGCCGGGCCGGGTCGAGGCTGTCCAGGACGGCGGCGCGGGCCTCCGGATGGCGGAAGCCGCTGGGCCCCAGCAGGCCGGTGCGCAGCAGGATCTGCTCGCAGCGCTCCAGCGCGTCGGTCTCCACCGCGAGCAGCCGGCCGACCAGGGCGTTGACGCGCGGCAGGCCGAGGACGGCGAGGCCGTAGGCGGCCTCGGCGGCGTTCGGGTCGGTGCGCCGCAGGCTGCGGGTGACGGCCTGCCGGTAGCCGTCCGCGACGTGCGGCACGCGGTCCGCGGGACCGCCCGGGCCGCCCCGGTGGTCGTCGAGCAGTCCGCGCACCAGGAGCGGGTTCCCCCCGCTGAGCCGCTCGTACTCCGGCAGCAACCGGGCGACGTCCGCGCTTTCCAGGAAATTCGCCATCAACTGCGCGGTGGCGGATCCGGACAGCGGTTCCAGGCGGATCCGTCTGGTATTGGACTGGCCGACGATCTCCATCAGGAACAGCGGAATGCCGGTGGTGGTCTCGGAAAGCACGTTGAGCACCATCAGCACGGGCTGGTTCGTGATCCTCCGAGCCAGATAGCGCAACAACTGGAGGGAAAAACGGTCGGATTCCTGGAGATCGTCCACCGCGATTACCAGCGGACCGGAACCACAGCGCGACAATCGCGTCAACGCGACGTGCAGTCTAGCCAACACCTTGGCATGCTCAGGGTGAATTCGGTCGGGGTCACTGCCCCGCACGTCCGCGAGCAACACCCCCGCCTCGATGGCCCCCTGGATCTCATGGACGTCCTCCGGGGCCAGCAGGGCGTTGTGCGAGAGTTGGTCAACAACGCCGAACGGGATCTCCGACTCCGACCGGGTGGCCATCGCCGAGAGGACCAGCGCGCCGGCCTCCGAGGCATGTCTCACGAAGGCATTCATCAACTCCGTTTTGCCGCTCGCCGCCACGCCGGTGACGAGGGCTACGCCCCCCCGGCCGGCCGAACACCCCATAAGAAGTTCGTCCAGGATCGATTCCTCACGAACGCGTCCCACCAGAACCATGCCGACCCCCGTAGCCAACCATCCGACGGACACGAGGATATCGTTCGAATGTCACGCCACAAGGACAACATAAGCCATCTGTGGTCACGCTGGGAAGCGAACCGTGTTCGCGACTAACCGGACAGTCCGCGTGCCTTTACCTGGGGTGACGGACCGTCACATCGGTTGGGCCGGTGGCGAAGCGCCCACGA
>NZ_BAAAKJ010000147.1:11060-14436 GCF_039527695.1 Kitasatospora putterlickiae | reverse complement strand
CCGCCGGACGGAGCCGGTGCGGGCGCGGGGCGTCGGAATCAAGCCACGCCGATGGCCTCGCGGGGCTCCCCCTCCTTCGCCGCCTGCTTGGGGAGCTTGGGCAGGAAGACCAGGGTGCAGATCAGACCGGCCACCGCGAAGCCCGCCGAGACCAGCAGCGCGAGGTTCAGGCCGTGGACGAAGGACTCCCGCACGGTGGAGTACAGCGCCGCGGAGCCGCTCTCCCGCGCGACGGCGAGCCCGCCGAAGACTCCCGACCTGGTCACCTCCGCCGCCTCGAACGGCAGTTCCAGCAGCGCCGGCCGGGCCAGATTCGACTGGTAGGAGGTCAGCAGCACACTGCCGAGCACCGCCGCGCCGAGCGGGGCACCGACCTTGTTGACGGCCTGCAGCACCGCCGAGCCGACACCGCTGCGCTCCTCGGGCACCTGGGACAGCACCACGGAGGTCGCGGTGGCCATCGACAGGCCCATGCCGACCCCGGACAGCGCCGTCCACGTCCCGGAGAGCCCCGCCCCGGAGCCGACCTCGGTGGTGGAGCCCAGCAGCAGTCCACCCGTCATCACCACGAACCCGGCGGCGATGACCGCCTTGGGGCCCACCAGCCTGGCCACCTTGTCGGCCGGCACCGCGCCGAGCACCAGGCCGCCGATCAGCGGCAGCAGCCGCAGGCCGGAGCCCATCGCGTCGGTGCCCTGCACGGCCTGGAAGTACTGCGGCATCAGGAAGATGACGCCGATGTTGGCCAGCGACACGAAGCCGATCAGGACCACGCCCCAGGTGTACGAGGACACCCGGAACAGCGCCGGGTCCACCATCGGCCGCCGGCCGCGCGAGGCCAGCCGGCTCTCGTAGCGGAAGAACAGGATGAGCAGCGCCACTCCGCCGCCGATCGCCAGCCAGGCCAGCCCGTCGCCCCAGCCCTGCTCGCCGGCCTCGATCAGGCCGTAGGTCACGGCGACCAGGCCGAGCACCGAGAGCACCGCGCCGCCCAGGTCGAAGGCGGACGGCTCGTCGGAGCGCGACTCGGGCACCAGCGTGGACACCACCACGGCGCCCAGCAGGGCGACCGGCACGTTGATCAGGAAGACCCAGCCCCACCAGACGTGCGTCAGCATCCAGCCGCCGAGCAGCGGGCCGAGCGGCAGCGCCAGGAAGTTGGACGCGGACCAGACGCCGACCGCCTTCGGCCGCTCCTCCTCGGTGAACAGCACGGTCAGGCCGGACAGCGCCATCACGATGATCCCAGCGCCGGCCACGCCGAGCACGCAGCGGGCCGCGATGAACTGCCAGGCGTTCTCCGCGTAGGCGCAGCCCGCCGAGGAGACCGCGAACAGCACCAGCGCGCCGATCAGCATCTTCCGCCGCCCGAGGCGGTCACCGAGCAGGCCGATGGGGAGCATCGAGGCCGCCAGGAACAGCAGGTAGGACGAGGAGAACCACTGCAGGTCGGTCTCGGTGGCGTCCAGGGCGTGGGAGAGCTGCGGCAGCGCCACGTTCAGGATGGTGCCGTCGAGGCCGACGGCGAGCATCGACAGGCTCAGCGCCCCCAGAGCCCACCATTTACGGCTCCCGGTGTCGGACATGAGGAACTCCGCTTCGATGAGATTGAACCGTCTTTTGAAGGTTACCCATTTTTTGGGAGTGCCGCTACCAGTTTTTACGAGCCGATGGGGAAAGGCGGACCGGCTCAGCCGGCGAGGGCCAGCAGACGCTCCCTGACCAGGTCCGTCACCGCGGGCGCGTCGTTGAGGTAGAAGTGGCCGCCGGGGAAGACCTCCAGGCCGAAGGCCCCGGTGGTGTGCTCCGCCCAGGCCGCGACGTTCTCGATCTCCGCCTGCTGGTCCCGGTCGCCGGTGAGCCCGAAGACCGGGCAGGTCAGCGCCGGCCCCTCCTGGTAGCGGTAGGTCTCGGCCGCCCGGTAGTCGCCGCGGACCACCGGCAGGTAGAGCCGGAGCAGCTCCGGCTCCTTCAGCAGGACCTCGGAGGCCCCGCCCAGCGACACCATCTCGGCCAGGAACTCCTGGTCCGGACGCCGGTGGATCCCCTCGTCCCGCACCCGGGAGGGCGCGCGGCGCCCCGAGGCGAACAGCGCCACCGGCACCGTGCCGGAGGCCTCCAGCCGCCGGGCGACCTCGAAGCCGATGGTGGCGCCCATGCTGTGCCCGAACAGCGCCAGCGGGAGGTCGTCCCAGACCTTCAGCGCCTCGGCGATCCGGTCGGCGGGCTCCGCGAGGTCGGTGAACAGCGGTTCGGTGTGCCGGTCCTGACGCCCCGGGTACTGCACGGCCAGCACCTCGGCCTCCGGGGCGAGGCAGCGCGAGAGCGGGAAGAAGTAGCTCGCCGAGCCGCCCGCGTGCGGCAGGCACACCAGGCGCACCCGGGCCTGCTCGGCGGGGTGGAAGCGGCGGAGCCAGGCGCTCTCCCGGTCGGTGGTCATGGCGGGTCCTTTCAGCAGGAGTTCAGGGAGGAGGGCACGCCGCATCGTCGCGGGCCCCCGCACGAGGGAGCCCGGTGACCCTTCGTCACCGGGCTCCGCGCTCGACCGTCAACGTCACGTCGGGCCGGTCCTGGTCGAGCACGACGCGCAGCGTCACCGCCGACGGTCCGTCGGCGATCAGGGTGTACGTGCCGGGGGGAACGGAACAGAACCCGAACCGGCCCCCGGCGCCGGTGGTCTCCCGCAGCGCCGAGCCGGAGTCGTCCGCCAGCCGCACCTGGAGGCCCTCGACCGGATCGCCGTCCGGATCCACGACCACCCCCCGCAGGTGCAGCAGCTTGCGCGGCAACTCCATGTCCACCAGCACGGGTTGACGCCCGGTGATGTCGAGCGGGCGGGTCACCGGCTCGTGCGCGCGGTGCACGGCCACCAGCCGGTAGCTCCCGGAGCACAGACCGCGCAGCTCGTACCGGCCCTCGGCGGAGGTCCGGGTGGAGCCGACCACCTCGCCGGCCTCGTCCATGAGCAGCACCAGGGCCTCCGGCACGGGCATCCGCAGCCAGTCGTCCCGGACGGCGCCCCGGACCATGGTGGCCTCCGGCAGCCGGACGGTCACCTCCGCGCAGTGGCGCGAGGACGACACCTCCACCTCGGCCACCTGGGGCAGGTGCCCGCGCGCGCCGACCAGCAGCACGTACTGCCCGGCGTCCGGGACCGCGAGGTCGTAGCGGCCGTCCTGATCCGCCGTGCCCTCGTCCAGCTGGCGGCCGTCGTGGTCGACGACGGTGAGGTGCGCCCCGCCGACCGGAAGGCCCCCGGTGTCCAGGACCCGCCCCCGTACGCCGGCGGAGCCGCGGCGCATGATCATCGTTGTCCGTACCTTTCGTGGTGGACTCGCCCCGGACACCCGGAACGAGGGGACACCGGTTCCGGGAC
>NZ_BAAAKJ010000147.1:1076-11037 GCF_039527695.1 Kitasatospora putterlickiae | reverse complement strand
TCCGCCCGCGGTCGGTCGTGCGTGCTCTGCGGCACCGGCGCGGGAGATCCCTCACGCCGGCTCGACGCCGGAATCCCCCCATCGCGCCACCCCCGTCCGGACCGGTGTTACGCGCGGTCCGCGGGAGGCTCGGCGCCCCCCAGGCCGTTGAAGTGGTCGTTGTCCATGAAGGCCAGCACGCGGTCGAGTTCCTCCGCGATGTCCTGGCCCGGGTCCTGGGCCCACCGCAGCATCGCGTCCAGGATGACGCCGAAGACCGCGGCGCTCACCGCCCGGACCTGGACGTCGTCCTGCGGCCGGCCGCCGCGCTCCGCCACCAGTTCGATGATGGTCTGCCGGGCCTCCGCGACGTTGCCCAGGCTGGCCGCCCAGAGCTCCGGCACGGTGAGCATCAGGACGTCCCGGTCGCGCTGCGCGCCGAGCTCCGTCGAGGACAGCCCCTGGAACGTACTCCTGATGGCGTACCGCAGCGCGCGCACCAGGGGCAGTTCCTTGGGCTGCTCCCGCCAGGCGTTGATGAAGAACGCCTCCTGCTCGTCCGAGACCACCAGCTCTTCCTTGGTCGGGAAGTAGCGGAAGATGGTGCTCGTCGAGACCTCGGCCGCCTCGGCGATCTGCTCCATGGTGGTGGCGTCATAGCCCTGGTCGCGGAACAGCCGCAGTGCCTGCTGCTGGATCGCGGCCCGGGTCCGGGCCTTCTTGCGCTCCCGCAGGCCGACGGCCGGCTCACCCTTGTCGGGCGCCGAACCGCCGCGCACCTTCGCCGGAGTCATGGGGGCCTCCACCACCAACGCTCAACACCCTTGCAAGTGACAGTAGGCTATCAAACGAAGTCGACAACACATGATGAACGAAGTGATCCGGCGTACACGACCGGCGCTCAGTGGTCGCCGAACTCCTGGTCGAGCAGATCGAAGATGTCGTCGTCGCTGACCGCGTCCAGATCCGCCGCCGCGTCGTTCCGCGCGTCCTGGAACACCGGGTCCGGACGGCCGCCGGTCGCCTCCCGCCAGTTCCACAGCAGCGTCTCCAGCCGGCCGCCGATCTCCTCGCGCAGATGCTCGTCCGCCGGCGGCGCGACCAGCGCCCGCTCCAGCCGCTGGAGGTCGTCCAGCAGGGCGTTCGCGCCGTCCGCCGGGTCGCCGTCGAGCAGTTCCAGCAGGTGGTCGGAGAGCTCCGCCGCCGTCGGGTGGTCGTAGATCAGCGTGCCGGACAGTTCGAGACCGGTCGCCGCCGCCAGCCGGGTCTTCAGCTCGATGCCGGTGAGCGAGTCGAAGCCCAGCTTCACGAAGGGCAGGTGCGGCTCGACGTCCATCGGGCCCGCGTGCCCGAGCACCGAGGCCACCTCCGCGCCGATCGCCTCCACCAGCGCCGGGCGCCGCCGGGCGGGCTCAGCCCTCGTACTTGAACCGCGGGAAGGCGCCGCGGCCGGCGTACTCGGCGGCGTCGTCGAGGATCTCCTCGATGCGCAGCAGCTGGTTGTACTTGGCGACGCGCTCGGAGCGGGCCGGGGCGCCGGTCTTGATCTGGCCGCAGTTGGTGGCGACGGCGAGGTCGGCGATGGTGACGTCCTCGGTCTCGCCGGAGCGGTGCGACATCATGCAGCGGTAGCCGTTGCGCTGGGCCAGCTCGACGGCGTCCAGGGTCTCGGTCAGCGAGCCGATCTGGTTGACCTTCACCAGCAGCGCGTTGGCGGTGCCGGTCTCGATGCCGCGGGCCAGGCGGGCCGGGTTGGTGACGAACAGGTCGTCGCCGACCAGCTGGACCTTGTCGCCCAGCTTGTCGGTCATGGCCTTCCAGCCGTCCCAGTCCGACTCGTCCAGCGGGTCCTCGATGGAGACCAGCGGGTAGGCGGCGACCAGGCCGGCGTAGTACTCGATCAGCTCGGCGGAGGTGAGCGCCTTGCCCTCGAACTGGTAGGCGCCGTCCTCGTAGAACTCGGAGGAGGCGACGTCCAGGGCCAGCGCGACGTCCTTGCCCGGCACGTAGCCGGCCTTCTGGATGGCCTCGACGATGAGGTCCAGGGCCTCGCGGTTGGAGTCCAGGTTCGGGGCGAAGCCGCCCTCGTCGCCCAGACCGGTCGACAGACCGCGCTCCTTCAGCACGCCCTTGAGGGTGTGGTAGACCTCGACGCCCCAGCGGACGGCCTCGGAGAAGGACTCCGCGCCGATCGGGGCGATCATGAACTCCTGGATGTCGACGTTGGAGTCCGCGTGCGAGCCGCCGTTGAGGATGTTCATCATCGGGACCGGCAGGACGTGCGCGTTCGGGCCGCCCAGGTAGCGGAACAGCGGCAGGTCGCTGGCCTCGGAGGCGGCGTGCGCGACGGCCAGCGAGACGCCCAGGATGGCGTTGGCGCCGAGCGAGGACTTGTCCGGGGTGGCGTCCAGGTCGAGCATGGCCTGGTCGATCAGGCGCTGCTCGGTGGCGTCGTAGCCGACCAGCTCCGGGCCGATCTGCTCGATGACGGCCAGGACGGCCTTCTCCACGCCCTTGCCGAAGTAGCGGTTCTTGTCACCGTCGCGGAGCTCCAGCGCCTCGAAGGCACCGGTGGAGGCACCCGACGGGACGGCGGCACGGCCCGTGCTGCCGTCGTCGAGGCCGACCTCGACCTCGACCGTGGGGTTGCCGCGCGAGTCGAGAATCTCACGGGCGACGACGACATCGATGGACGGCACGAGGCATCTCCTAGCGGAAGCAGGGTCGGCTGACGTGGGGTGCGGTCGGCCGGACGATTGCGGAGTCGTTACGACCAGAGCCTAACCGCACGGGCTGTCCGGGCCACGTCGACCTCGGTTCCGTCTCAGCGTGTGGCCCGGCTACCCACCGGTAGTTCACCTGGTTGCCCGGCCGGAGAGGTCCGGATGCGGACGAAGGGGGCCCAATCGGCCCCCTCCGTCCATCCGCTTCGTCCGTCCGCTTCGTCCGTCCGGTTTCGCCCGCCCGGTCAGACCGGGCGGACCGGTCGTCAGGCGAGGGTCAGGACCTGGCCCGGGACGATCAGGTTCGGGTCGGTGCCGACGGTGGCGCGGTTGCCGTCGTACAGGGCCTTCCAGCCGCCGGAGACGCCCTGGGCGGTGGCGATCCCGGCGAGCGTGTCGCCGGAGCGGACGGTGTAGCCCTGGCCGGCCGGCTGCTGCTGCTGCGCGGCGGGGGCCTGGGCGGCCTGCTGGCCGGCGTACTGCTGGTAGACGCCCTGGTGGCTGGTCCAGTACCAGGCGCCGTTGCTCTGGTACCAGTACACCTTGGCGTCGGCGTCCCAGCCGGCCTTGCCGGAGAAGGCCGGCGACTGCTGCTGCGCCTGCGGGGCCTCCTGCTTGGGGGCGGCGTGCTTCGGCGCGTACGGCTGGGCCGCCTGCGGCTTGGCGGCCTGCTGGGTCTCCTGCTTGGGCGCGGCGTGCTTCGGCGCGGCGGCCTTCGGGGCCTCCTGCTGCGGCTTGGCCTCCTGGGCGGCCTGCGGGACCTGCGGCTTCGGGGCGGCCGGCTTGGCGGGCGTCGAGGTGTCGACCGCCGCCGGGGCGCCGCCCTTGGTCAGGCCGGCCTTCTTGGAGCAGACCGGCCAGGCGCCCGGGCCCTGCGAGGCGAGGACCTTCTCGGCGACCGATATCTGCTGGGCCTTCGAGGCCTGGTTGGCCTGCGGCGCGTAGGCGGCGCCGCCGAACGCCTTCCAGGTGCTGGCGGTGAACTGGAGGCCGCCGTAGAAGCCGTTGCCGGTGTTGATGCTCCAGTTGCCGCCGCTCTCGCACTGGGCGACCGCGTCCCAGGTGGAGACCGGGGCGGCGGAGGCGCCGGTGGCGCTGAGGATCGGCATCGCCAGTCCGACGCCGGCGACGCCGGCGACGGCGATGGCCTTCTCGGCCTGGGTACGGCGACGGTGACGACCGGTTCCAACGAGCAGCATGAAGAGGTCCCTCTCCGCACGCCTGCGAGGTGAGCTGTCGGGTTCGGACCGGGAGGTGGCCCGGCCGCGCTGAGGCGGCTTCACCCCTAGCCGTGGGAGACGGCGCAAAACCTGGGTCCCCCGCCCCTGCCCAGGGTTCTGGTCGGTTTCCCGTGGCGCGGCGGGCAGGACTCGGCGTTCCGCGCACGGGGCCCGCAGCTGCGGGCTCCACGGAGAGTAGACAGATCTTCAGAGCAATCACAAGCTCATATCGCCGATATCACATGGACATCACGTCATGTGATTGATTGCCTACCAACCGGGGCGGTATGTCCGGATTGAGGGTGGTTCAGATGCCTGGTAACCGGGTAACGGAGAGCGCCCGTCAGTGCCTCGTGCGGTTCCGTCAGCTCCCGCCCGGGCCCGCCGTCAGCTCCCCGAGCCGGTCTCCGAGCCGGTCTCCGGAGCCTTCCCGACGGGCGCTTTCTCCGGCGTGAATTCCACCGGAAGTTCACGGAGTCCACGCATGATCAGACCACCGCGCCAGCGCAGCTCCTCCGGGTCCGCGGCGAGCCGCAGGTCCGGCAGCCGGGTCAGCAGGGTGGCCAGCGCGGCCCGCCCCTCCAGCCTCGCCAGCGGCGCGCCGATGCAGTAGTGGATGCCGTGCCCGAACCCCAGGTGCGGGTTGTCCGTCCGGGCCAGGTCCAGGGTGTTCTCGTCGGCGAACCTGGCCGGGTCCCGGTCCGCCGCCGCGAGCACCACCAGCACCGGGTCGCCGACCGGGATCTCCACCCCGCCGATGGTCAGCGGGCTGGTCGCGAACCGCCAGGTGGCCAGTTCCACCGGCCCGTCGTAGCGCAGGAGTTCCTCGATCCCGGTCTCCAGCAGAGCGCTCTCCCCGCGGGCGACGGACTCCTGGAGCAGGGCGCGCTGCCCCGGGTTGCGCAGCAGCGCGTACACGCCGTTGCCGATCAGGTTGACCGTCGTCTCGAAGCCGGCGAAGAGCAGGATGAAGGCCATCGCCGCGGCCTCGTTCTCGGTCAGGTGCTCGCCGTGGTCGCTGGCCCGGATCAGCCCCGAGATCAGGTCGTCGCCGAGGTCCGCCCGCTTGCGGTGGATCAGCTCCGCCAGATAGGCGCGCATCCGCTTCACCGCGCGCCCCACCCCGCCGCGCTGGCCGCCGCCCTGCCCCGGCTTGGTGTGCCGCAGCATCATCCCGGCCCAGTCCCGGAAGTCGTCCTGGTCCTCGGCCGGCACCCCGAGCAGGTCGCAGATCGCGTAGATGGGGAGCGGGAAGGCGAACTCGTGGATGAGGTCGGCGGACCCGCGGGCCGCGAAGCCGTCGATCAGCCGGTCGGTCAGCCGCTGCACCTGCGGCTCGAAGGCCGCCACCCGGCGCGGCGTGAACGCCTTCGACACCAGCCGGCGCAGCCGGGTGTGGTCCGGCGGGTCGATGTTCAGCAGGTGCGTCATGAGGTCGGCCTGGCGTTCGCCCGGGATGCCGACCCGGCCGGTGCGGTGGGCCTGCTCGCTGTGGTGCACCGGGTTCTTGGAGAGCCGGCCGTCCGCGAGCGCCTGCCGGGCGTCCGCGTACCGGGTGACCAGCCACGCCTCCACCCCGCTGGGCAGGGTGGTCCGGTGCACCGGCTCGTGCTCGCGCAGCCACGCGTACGCGGGGTACGGATCGGCGGCGAACTCCCAGGTGAACAGGGGCGGACGGGCGGAGGCGGGCTGAGCTGGCATGGGTCGACGGTATCCCGGGCGTGTCCGGCCCACCGCACGGTGCGCGCGCGGGTGGCGGGACGGCGGTCCCGAGCGGCCGGGCGCGGCAGGCGTGAGCCTGGTCACCTGAGGGGTAATTCCTGTCGCGGAGGGTCAGGACCTGCCTACGATCCTCCGCAAGATGCGCGTGGGCGCCGGTGCGGAGCCGCCCACAGGGAGGAGCAAGCCATGCGGGTCAACGGTTCGGTCGTCGTGATCGCCGTACTCGACGGCGGGTCGGGGGCGGACCTCGCCCGCTGGCTCACCGCGGCGGGAGCCGCCGGCATGCTGATCGCCGACCTGCGGGTCGGGATCGCCGAGGACCTCGCCACCGAGCTCGACCGGCCGGGCTGCCCCGTCGTCGGCGTCTGCGGCGACGTCCGCCGGCCCAGCGACGTCGCCGCGCTGGTCGACACCGCCGAGAAGCACCTGGGCCCGATCGACCTGTTCTGCGTGGCCGGACCGGACGGCGAGCGGATCGTCTCCCTCGCCGACCTGCCCGACCACCTCGACCTGGAGCGGCTCGCCGAACTCGTCGCCCTGGTCGGCGAGGCGATCGGCGAGGTCGTCGTGCCGGCGCAGCGCCGGCCGGTGGAGGACGTCGCCGCCGCC
The DNA here is from genome assembly GCF_039527695.1 of Kitasatospora putterlickiae. Taxonomy (NCBI): domain Bacteria; kingdom Bacillati; phylum Actinomycetota; class Actinomycetes; order Kitasatosporales; family Streptomycetaceae; genus Kitasatospora; species Kitasatospora putterlickiae. Next base: position 4,784 of record NZ_BAAAKJ010000147.1, on the reverse strand, counting down.
TGACGTCCGAGGCCCGGCCGTGGCCGGCCGGGCTGTTCGGTGCGGCTACCCGGTTGGGCTACTCGGTGGGGCCACTCGGTGGGGCTACTCGGCGGGCTTGAGCCCCTCGGCGGCGCGGACCGCGTCCCGGTAGCCGCGCGCCGAGGCCCGCAGCGCGGCGTCCACGTCCACCCCGGCGTCGTGCGCCCGCTGCGCGACCGCGAGCAGCAGCCGGCCCACCGACTCCGCCGTCAGCCCGGCGGGCAGTTCGTACGGCTCGTCCGGCACGCCCGTGAAGCCCGCCCGGCGCACCCGGGACACCAGCTTCGCCGCGTAGGCGAGCGAGGGCAGCCCGGGCGGCACGCCGTCCAGCACCGACTCGCGCTCCGACTTCTCGGCCGCCTTGAGCGCCTCCCAGCTGGCCTCCACCTCGGCCGCACCGCTCGCCTCGGCGTCGCCGAACACGTGCGGGTGGCGGTACATCAGCTTGTCGACGATGTCGCCCGCCACGTCGTCGATCGAGAAGGCGCCGGTGGGGTGCTCCTCGGCGATCCGGGAGTGGAAGAAGACCTGGAGCAGGACGTCGCCCAGCTCCTCGCGGAGCATGTCGCGGTCCCCCTCCTCGATCGCCTCGACCAGCTCGTAGGCCTCCTCGACCAGGTACTTCACCAGGCTGGCGTGGGTCTGCTCGGCGTCCCACGGGCAGCCGCCCGGCGAGCGGAGCCGGTCCATCACGGAGACCAGGTCCAGCAGCCGCGCGCCCGGCAGGTCGTACGAGCCGGGCAGCACCTCGATCTCCGGCACCTCGCCGGCGTGCTCGACCGCGAGGCGGGCCAGCGCGTCGGTCAGCCCGGGGTCGCCGTCCGGGCTGCCCAGCCAGACCGTCGGGCCGGCGTCGGCGTCCTGCCCGGCCTGACCGGCGGGCTGACCGGCGGGCTCGGTGTCCTGACCGGCGGGCTCGGCCGGGCCCTCGGTCAGCAGCCGGGCCAGCGCGGGGGCGGAGCCGGGGGCCACGATCCGGACCTCGACGCCGGCCTGCGCCAGCGCGGGCAGCTGCGGGTGGGCGGGGTCGGCGGCGAGCACCCGCCCGGCCGACCGCAGCGCCTCCCAGGCGGGCCACGACAGCAGGCCGGGGGCCACCCGGTGGGTGGTGATGAGGAGGATCAGCTTCGCGCCCGGAGGATTCGTCGTCACACCCCGAACCTACCCGTCCGGCCCACACAGCTCGGGGTGCGCGTCAACCCTGACGATCGTCAAGGTCGGCCCCTGTCTTTCGGGTCGGGTCGGCCACCCCCTCCGCACCCTACGGTCCGTGGCATGACGAACACGCTCAGGAACAGAACGGCCCTCGCGGTGGTGCTGCTGGGGGCGGGCACCGGCGCGGTCGGGTGGCTGGCGCCGGGGCGCGCGGGCGGGGACGGACCGGTCCGGGTGGTCACCGGCTGGTCCGCCGACGCCTACCGCCGGGTGGCCGACGCCGTCGCCGACGCCCCGCCCCGGCTCGCCGCCCTGCTGGAGCCCGCCACCGAGGCCGGGCTGCTGGTGCTGGGCCTGCTGCTGGTGCTCTGCTGGTGGACGGCGCGCGGGCGGCGGGCCGCCGACGCGGTCGCGGGCGTCGCGCTCACCGGCCTCGGCACGGTGCTCGGGTACGGGGCGAGCGAGTTGCTGAAGCTCGTGCTCGACGAGGAGCGGCCCTGCCGGGCGCTGGCCGCCCTGCCGTCCACCGCGCTCGCCGACTGCCCGCCGCCGGGTGACTGGTCCTTCCCCAGCAACCACGCGACCCTGGCCGTCGCGCTGGCCACCGGGCTGGTGCTGCTGCGGCCGCGCCGGGCGGCCTGGGTGGCCTGGGCGCCGTGGCTGCCGTGGCTGCCGTGGGCGGCCGTACCCGTCGGCCTCGGCACGGCCGGCCTGCGGGTCGCCGCCGGGGTGCACTACCCGCACGACGTGCTCGCCGGCGCGGTCCTGGGCGGGACGGTCACGGCGGCGGTGGTCGTCGCTCTGCTGCCGTCCGCGACGGCGGCGGTCGGCGCGCTGGGCGGCGTGCGGCTGCTCGGTCCGCTGCTGCTCCGTCCGCTGCCGGCGACGCCCGTCCTGGCACCCGGCACGGCGTCCGGCACGGCGTCAGGACGACGGGCCCGCGGCCAGACCGGCCTCATGGGCGAGGACGGCGGCGGCCGCCCGGTTGGCCACCCCCAGCCGCGCCAGGACGTTGCTGACGTGCGCCTTCACCGTGCCCTCCACCACCCCGATCCGACGGGCGATCTGGCCGTTGGACAGCCCGGCGGCGACCAGCGCCAGCACGTCGCGTTCGCGGGCGGTCAGCCCGGCCACCCGGCGCTGGGCGGCGGCCCTGCGGTCGGCAGGCCCACCGGCCCCGCTGGCGGCGAGGTGGGCCACCACCCGGGCGGCCACCCGGGGTGAGAGGTAGGCAGCGCCGTCCGCCACCGAGCGGACCCCGGCGATCAGCTCCTCCGGCTCGCCGGACTTGATCAGGAAACCGTTGGCGCCCCCTCCGAGGGCCCGCAGGATGTAGTCGTCCTCACCGAAGGTGGTCAGCATGACGATCCCGGTCGGCGCCCCGGTCCGGGTGGTGACGGCGCCCCGGCGGATCTCGGCGGCGGCGGCGATGCCGTCCGTCCCGGGCATCCGGATGTCCAGCACCGCGACGTCCGGGCGGTGGCGCCGGACCAGGTCGACCGCCTCCCGCCCGTCCCCGGTCTCGGCGACGATCTCGATGCCCGGGTCGGTGGCGAGCACGGCCCGCACCCCGGCCCGCACCATCGGCTCGTCGTCCGCGATCAGCACCCGGATCGGTGGGCGGGCCCCGTTCTCCCGCTCCACGCCGTTCACCGGGCGCTCACTGGATCAGGGCGTCCAGGGAGATCAGCACGTCGTTCCGGAAGCAGAGCCGGTACGCGTCCCCGGAGCGGTCGTCGTTGAACGTCTCGGCCGTCATCGCGTAGTACTCGCATGTCACTCCCTCTCCGCCGGGCGGTGGGTTGCCCACGGACGGATGGTACGGAAACTGACGTTCCGGCAGAAATCGCTGGACGGTGGCCCGGTCCTGGCCGACGCGCAGCGACGCGTAGTCGGCGGGGTCGAGGACGGACCGGCCGGTCACCTGGATGGTCCAGCCCCGCAGCACGGCGGTCAGGACCAGGGCGACGGTCAGCGGCACCAGCACCACGGCCGCCATCATCCGGCCCACCCGGCGGCGGGCCCGGCGCAGTTCACCGGCGGGCGAGACCGACACCGGCAGCGGCTCCGGGCCGCCCGCCGGGGCACCGGCACGCGGCAGCCGGGCCCGGACCTCGAAGCCCCCGTCGTCACGGGGCCCGTGCCCGAAGGTGCCGCCGGCCAGCCTGACCCGCTCGGCCAGACCGATGAGGCCGCGACCACCCGTCACCGGCCCGGGCGAGCCGCCGCCCGGGGGCGGTCCGTTGACCACCCGGACCACGGCACCGTCCGGGGAGTACCCGACCCGCACCGCGACCGGCGCCCCCGGGGCGTGCTTGGCGACGTTGGTCAGCGCCTCCTGGACCACCCGGTAGGCGGCGTGCTCGGCCGCCCTCGGCAGCCCGTCCGGCTCACCGGTCACGGTCAGCCGGACGTCCAGGCCCGCCGCGGCCGCCTCCGCCACCAACTGCGGGACGCCCGCGTCGGCCGGGCCCCGGGCGGCGTGCGCATCCGTCTCGTCGCGCAGGACGCCGATCACCTCGCCGAGGCGCT
>NZ_BAAAKJ010000147.1:0-1048 GCF_039527695.1 Kitasatospora putterlickiae | reverse complement strand
GCCGCCGCACCCGCCCGGATCTCCTGGGCCGTCTCACGGTGCGGCGGGGCCAGGTCGGGGGCCAGCTTCAACGCACCGGCGCGCAGGGCGATCAGGCTCAGGTCGTGGCCGAGGGCGTCGTGCATGTCCTGGGCGATCCTGGCCCGCTCACGCAGCCGCGCCTGCTCGGCGACCAGCCGCTGCTCGCGCTCGGCCCGCTCCGCCCGCTCCCAGCCGGCCCGCACCAGTTCCTGCGACTGCCGCCAGAACCGGCCCACCATCCACGGCCCCATCCCGGCGCAGACCAGGACCGACACCACGGACGTCGCCCGCTCCGCCCAGGCCGGCACGGTGACGGCCAGCAGCGTCACCGCCGCGACCAGGACCGCCAGCAACACGGCCGCCGGACGCACCCGCGCCATCCGCACCCCGGCCGCGAACGCCGCCCCGACCCCCGGCAGCACCCACCAGAGCGACACCGCACTCAACCCGAGCCCCCCGGCCGCCACCCCGAGCAGCCCCCACTCCACCCACCGTTCTCTCCACACCCACCCGACCCTACGGACCCCACCCACCCCCCGTATCTGCCGAAAGTCATACCCCCCACACCAGCGCGCCCCCAGAACGGCAACGGCACCCGGCCAACACAGGAGGCCGGACCGACCGACCTCCCACTCCACCCACGCGAGAAGAGGCCGAAGGGCAGCAGCACCACGCCCCGACCCCACCAGGAGACAGCCCCCTCCCCCTCAGGCACCCCGAGCCCGACCTCCCACTCCGGCCCAGGCGGGGACGCGGACGTGGAAGCGAGCCCACGTAGCGCCGGACGTCGGCGTGGCCACCTACGGGCCAAGGCCAGCAGAGGGGTTGACGGCGGCCGACACTCCCACTTCCAACCCGCACGGAGGCGCAGGCCCGGCAATGGGATCCCGAGCAGCGAGGGAAGTTCAGCGTGGCCAACCCCCCGCCCCCACCCGGCCGGGCGTGGCAGCCGCCCGGGCAGCGAAGGAAGTCGCGGCGGCCGACCCTCCACCCCAACCCACGCGGGAACCCAAACCCGGCCAGCACA
>NZ_BAAAKJ010000146.1:0-5552 GCF_039527695.1 Kitasatospora putterlickiae | reverse complement strand
AGGCGGGCCAGGCCCACCATGACCGTGAACATCACCGGCTGAACGACGTCCACCCGCTCGAAGGAGGGCGCGCCCGGCTCACCGCGCAGGACGTCGAGGACCGACCAGCCCGCGAGGCGCTCGACCTCCGCCGAGCACTCCGCCACCGACTTCGCGAACACCGGGAACGCGTCGAGCAGTTCGACACCCATCCGCTCCCACTGCCAGCCCTGCCCCGGGAACACCAGCACCGGCCGCGCCGTCGCACCGACCGTGCCCGTCACGGCGTTGCCCGCGACCTCACCCCCGGCCGCGAACGCCTCCAAACCGGCGAGCAGTTCGGCGCGGTCGGCACCGACCACGGCCAGACGATGACCCAGCACCGGCTTCCCGGCCAACGCCCGACCCACCACCGCAGGCTCCACACCCGTACCGGCGAACTCCGCCAACCGCGCCGCCTGCGCCCGCAGACCACCCGCACTGCCACCCGACACCAACCACGCCGACACCCCCGTCACACCGGGCTCGCCGTCCTCGACAGGGACCTCGACCTCGGGAGCCTCCTCCACGATCACATGCGCGTTCGTACCACTCGCCCCGAACGACGAGACACCCGCACGACGCGTGCGCTCCCCACGAGTCCAGGCCACGGGTTCGGTCAGCAGCGAGACGGACCCCGCCGACCAGTCCACGAACGGCGACGGCTCCTCGGCGTGCAGCGTGCGCGGCAGCTCCTCCCGCTGCAACGCCATCACCATCTTGATGACGCCACCCACACCGGCCGCGCTCTGGGCGTGGCCGATGTTGGACTTCAGCGAGCCGAGGTGGACCGGCGCATCGGCCGACCGGTCCTGTCCATAGGTCGCGATCAGGGCCTCGGCCTCGATCGGGTCGCCCAGCTTGGTGCCGGTGCCGTGCGCCTCGATCGCGTCGACGTCCCCGGCCTCCAGGCCCGCATCCGCGAGCGCCGCCCGGATCACCCGCTGCTGCGAGGGGCCGTTCGGCGCGGTGAGGCCGTTGCTGGCGCCGTCCTGGTTGATGGCGCTGCCCCGGACGACGCCGAGCACCCGGTGACCCAACCGCCGTGCGTCCGACAGCCGTTCGAGCGCCAGCAGGCCGATGCCCTCACCCGCGCTGAAGCCGTCCGCGGCGGCGCTGAACGGCTTGCACCGGCCGTCGCCGGCCAGTCCGCGCTGCCGGGAGAACTCGGTGAACGCCACGGGGCTGGCCAGCACCGTCACACCGCCGGCCAGGGCCAGCGTGCACTCGCCCTTGCGCAGCGCCTGGACGGCCAGGTGCAGGGCGACCAGCGACGACGAGCACGCGGTGTCCACGGTCACCGCCGGGCCCTCGAACCCCAGGGAGTAGGAGACCCGCCCGGACAGCACGCTGGACAGGTTCCCGGTCAGCGCGTAGCCCTCGACGTTCTCGGGGACCCGGCCCGGGTCCGCGACGTAGTACGAGCCGGACGCGCCGACGAAGACGCCGGTCCGGCTGCCCTTCGAGGCCAGCGGGTCGATTCCGGCGCGCTCCAGCGCCTCCCAGGAGACCTCCAGCAGCAGCCGCTGCTGGGGGTCCATGGCCAGCGCCTCACGCGGCGAGATCCCGAAGAACTCCGCGTCGAAGCCCGCCACGTCGTCCAGGAACCCGCCCCGGCGCGTGTAGGACTTCCCGGACCGCGAGGGGTCCGGGTCGTACAGGTCCTCCGGCCAGCCCCGGTCGGTCGGGAACTCCGAGGTCGCGTCCACGCCCTCGGCGAGCAGCTCCCACAGCTCCTCCGGCGAACCCACCCCGCCCGGGAAGCGGCAGGCCATCCCGACCACCGCGATCGGCTCGCGGGCGGCGTCGATCAGCCGCCGGTTCTCCTTGTGGAGCCGCTCGGTCTCCTTGAGCGAGGTGCGCAGCGCCTCGACGATCTCCTGGTTCGACGTTGTCATCCCGGTCACTCCGCTTTCGCCACGATCTGGGTCAGGGCCTGTCTGGGGTCAGGGCCCGTCTCGTTCAGGAACTGTCTCGGTCAGGAGTCGCGGTCGCCGCGGGCCATGCGCAGGAGGTCCTCCACCGACATCGCGTCGATCCGGCTGGGCTCCTCAACCTCCTGCGGGGCCGCCTCGGCCGGCTCCGGGTCCTGCTGGGCCTGCTCCGCGTCGGGGAACTGGCCGAGCAGGTGGTCGGTCAGCGCCTCCGCCGTGGGGTGGTCGAACACGGCCACCGGCGAGAGCCGGAGCCCGGCGGTGCCGACGATCCGGTTGCGCAGTTCGACGGCGGTGACCGAGTCGATGCCGAAGTCCTTGAACGCGGTGCCGGGGCTGATGCTCCCGGCGTTGGAGAAGCCGAGCACGGTGGCCAGTTCGGCGCGCACCAGGTCGAGCACGGTGCTGCGGCGCCGGTTCGGTTCGAGCTCGGTCAGCTGGGCCAGCCGGGTCGCGGCGGGCGACTCGGTGCCGGCCGGGGCGGTCGCGGCGGTGACGAGTTCGGCGACGAAGGGGTGCGGCCGGGTGGCGTTGAAGCGTTCGGCGAAGCGGTCCCAGTCGACGTTGGCGATCGCCACGGTGGTGTCGCCGTGGCCCAGCGCCTGGAGTAGGGCCATCACCCCCAGGTGCGGGGTCATCAGGTCCATGCCGCCGAGGCCGACCCGCTCGACGAAGTCCTGCTCGCCGGCCATGCCCTGGCCCGACCAGGCGCCCCAGGCGATCGAGGTGGTGGTGCGGCCCCGGGCCCGGCGGTGCCGGGCGAAGGCGTCCAGGTAGGCGTTGCCCGCCGCGTAGGCGCCCTGGCCCACGTTGGGGACCATGCTGCCGGCCGAGGAGTAGAGCACGAAGGCGTTCAGGTCGAGGTCGGCGGTGAGCTCGTCGAGGTTGGCCACGGCCCGGGTCTTGGGCAGCAGCACCCGCTCCAGCTGGTCGGCCGCCATGGTGTTGACCGGCCCGTCGTCCACCACGCCGGCGGTGTGGAAGACGGCGCGCAGCGGGCGTTCGGCGGGGATGCCGTCGATCACCCGGGCCAGGGACTCCCGGTCGGTGATGTCGCAGGCCGTGACGGTGACACTGGACGCGCCCAACCCGGTGAGCTCGGCGACGAGTTCGGCCGCGCCGGGGGCGTCCGGGCCCTGCCGGCCGACCAGCAGGACGTGTCCGCCCTGCCGGGAGAGCCAGCGGGCGACGTGGCCGCCGAGGGCGCCGGTGCCGCCGGTGACCAGCGAGGTGCCCTCGGGCCGGAACGGGGTGGCCGGCGCGTCGTCGGCCACCGGGTCGCGGACGATCCGGCGGGCCAGCAGGCCGGTGGCGCGCAGCGCGAGCTGGTCCTCCTCGTCGACCCCGGCGAGGGCGGCGCACAGCAGCGCGCCACTCGTCGCGTCCAGGGCGGGCGGCAGGTCGATCACGCCGGCCAGCCGCTGGGGGGTCTCCAGGCCGGCGACCCGGCTGAGGCCCCAGACGTGGGCCTGCAGCGGGTGGGTGAGCCGCTCGTCGTCCGTGGTCGCGACCGCGCCGCGGGTGGCCGACCAGAGCCGGGCCTCGCAGGAGGCGTCGTCCATGGCCTGGAGCAGGCGCACGGTGGCGAGCAGGCCGGCCGGGACGGCCGGGTGTTCCGGGTGTGCGGACTCGTCGAGCGCGAGCAGCGACAGCACGCCGTTGACGGGCGCGCCGGTGAACGCCTCGATCAGGGCGGAGCGGTCGGCCCCGGTGGTGTCGACCGGGAGCAACTGGGCCTTGCCGCCGTGCTCGTCGATCTCCCGGACGCAGGCGGTCACCAGGTCGTGGCCGAGCAGCCCGTCCGGCGCGGCGACCAGCCAGACGCCGGAGAGTCCGTCGGCGGCGGAGCCGGCGTCGACGGTCAGCGGGCGCCACACCGAGCGGTAGCGCCAGGCGTTGATGACAGCGGCCTCGCGGCGCTGCTGCCACCAGTGCGAGAGCGTCGGCAGCACGGCCCGCAGCGCGTCGTGCTCCGCGTCCGCCGTGAGCCCCAGAAGTCCGGCCAGTTCCCCGGTGTCGGCTTGCTCGACGATCCGCCAGAAGCGCTTCTCCACCTGGTCGGTGCCGGTCGGGGCGCCGGCGCTCTCCTCCTCGCCGTCGAGCGGCAGGTCGAGCGGCTGCCCGCCCGCCGGGGCGGGGTGCAGGGCGGTCCAGTTGACCGCGACCCCGGCGGCCCAGACCCGGGCGGCGCCGGTCAGGAACTGGGCGAGGGTGTCGTCGTCGCGGCGCAGGGTGCCGGTGACGGTCACCGGGCCGTCGGTGGCGGCCGTCGCGCGCGCCTCGGCGGTCTCGCCGATGCCCATGGTCAGCACCGGGTGGGCGCTGGCCTCGATGAAGACGGTGAACCCGTCGTCCAGCAGCGCGGTGACGGCGTCCTGGAAGCGCACCGGGTTGCGCAGGTTCTCCAGCCAGTAGGAGCCGTCCAGGGTGGTGGTGTCGACCACCGCGCCGGTCAGCGTGGAGTACATCGGGATCCGGGAGGCGCGCGGTTCCACCCGGCCGAGCGCCCGCAGGACCTGCTCGCGGATGGCCTCGACGTGCGGGGTGTGCGAGGCGTAGTCCACGGGGATGCGCCGCACCCGCACGCCGGCGGTCTCGCAGTGCGCCAGGAACTCCTCGGCGGCCGCCACCTCGCCGGCCACCACGGTGCCGGACGGCCCGTTGACGGCGGCCAGCCAGAGCCGGTCCGGCCACCGCCCGACCAGTTCGGCGACCCGGTCCGTACCGGCCGCGACCGACAGCATCGCGCCCTGCCCGGCGAGTTCCACCAGGGCCGCGGAGCGGGCCACGACGACCCGGACGGCGTCCTCGACGCTCAGCGCCCCGGCCGCGCAGGCCGCCGCGATCTCGCCCTGGGAGTGGCCGACCACGGCCGCCGGGCGGACCCCGGCCGACTCCCAGAGCCGGGCCAGACCCAGCATCACCGAGAACATCACCGGCTGCACGACGTCCACCCGTTGGAAGGAGGGCGCGTCCGGCTCGCCGCGCAGCACCGCGAGCACCGACCAGCCGGCCGACTCCTCGACCAGCCCGGAGCACTCGCTCACCGCGGCGGCGAAGACCGGCGAGGCCTCCAGCAGCCGGGCGCCCATCCGCTCCCACTGCCAGCCCTGGCCGGGGAAGACCAGGACGGGCCGGGCGTCGCCGGGCGCGCTGCCCGACACGGCCGTGCCGGCCAGCTCACCGCGGTCGGCGAACGCGCCCAGCGCGTCCAGCAGCCGGGTACCGTCCTCGCCGACCAGCGCCAGCCGGTGCGGCCGGCCGGGGTGCCCGGCCAGCGCCCGGGCCACCGCGCCGGGCTCCGGCGTTCCGGCGGCGACGAGGTCGCGCAGCCGTCCGGCGCGGGCCCGCAGTTCCGCCGCGGTGGGCGCGGAGAGCGGCCAGCAGGTGGCCGGGGTCGCCGGGAAGTCCTTGTACCAGTACGGCTGGTGCTCCCACGGGTAGGCCGGCAGGGCGACGACGGCGGCGCCGTCCTCCCCGGGCCGGGCCGGGACGGGCCGCACCCCGGCGGCGAACAGGCGGGCCGCCAGCAGGGCCGCGGTGCCGTCCTCGGCCGGAAGCGTGACGACCTGGTCGCAGTCCTCGGTGGGGTCCTGCCGC
>NZ_BAAAKJ010000145.1:7117-12273 GCF_039527695.1 Kitasatospora putterlickiae | reverse complement strand
GACGCCGCGCCCACCGGCCCGGCCGCCCCCGCGCCCACCGGCCCGGCCGCCCCCGCGCCCGCCGCCACCGCGCCGCTCAGGCTGCTGGTGATCGAGGACGACGCCACCGACGCCCAGCTGCTCAAGGCCGCCGTGGCCGACAGCGGCGCCCCGATCGAGATCCACTGGACCCGCGGCCTCGACCAGGCCTTCGCCCTGCTCGCCCCCGCCCAGTCCGGCGCCCGGCGCGGCCGCCGCGCCCCCGACCTCGCCCGCGGCGACTTCAGCTGCGTCCTGCTCGACCTCGCCGCCCCCGCCGACCTGCCGCACCCCTCCGACCCCTCGGACGGCCTGGAGGGCCTGCACGAACTGCTCCGCCGGGCCCCGCACACCGCCGTGGTGGTCCTCACCGACGCCGCCGGTGCCGAACTCGGCGCGGCCGCCGTCGCCGCCGGCGCCCAGGACTTCCTGGTCAAGAACGAGACGGACGGCCCGCTGCTGGCCCGCGCCCTGCGCTACGCCGTCGAGCGCAAACGCGCCGACGAGTCCCAGCGCCGGCTCGTCGAGGCCGAACTGCGCGGCCAGGAGAACGCCCGCCTGCAGCGCCACCTGCTGCCCACCCCGCTGCTCGACGGCGCGAACCTCTCCTTCACCCGCCGCTACCGCCCCGGCCGCCGCCGCGCCCTGCTCGGCGGCGACTTCTACGACGCGGTCCGCACCGAGGACGGCACCGTCCACGTGGTGATCGGCGACGTCTGCGGCCACGGCCCCGACGAGGCCGCGCTCGGAGTGGCGCTGCGGATAGCGTGGCGGACCCTGGTCTTCGCCGGCCTCACCGGCGAGACCCTGCTGACCACCCTGCAGCACGTGCTGGAGCACGAACGGCGCAGTGACGAGATCTTCGCGACGCTCTGCATGCTGAGCATCGAGCCCGGCGACACCGCCGCCCCGGAGACCTCCGAACGGGCCCGGCTCCACCTGGCCGGCCACCCGCCGCCACTGCTGCTCGGCGAGGACCACGCCCCGGTCGGCCTGCCCGCCGAGCACGCCGGCCCGGCGCTCGGACTGCTCCCCTGCGACGACGGCCAGGCCGTCTGGCCGGCCCACCGGTTCGAGCTGCGCCCCGGCTGGCGGCTGCTGCTGTACACCGACGGGCTGATCGAGGGCCGGATCGGCGCCGGTTCCCGCCGTCTCGGCCAGGACGGCCTGGCCGACCTCATCGGCGACCACCAGTCCGCCGGGCTCACCCGCGGCCGGCTGGTCGACAGCGCGATCGCCGAGGTGGAGGAGCTGAACGGCGGCGCGCTGACGGACGACGTCGCGGTGCTGCTGCTGGAGCGCAACCCGGCGCAGCCCCTTCTGGGCTGACCGGGCGCCGGAGACGAACGGGCCCCGGCCGTCCGCGCGGGTGGTCCCGCCGGACGGCCGGGGCCACCGGTCCCGCCGTCACCAGGGCCCGTACGGCCCCATGTTGCGCTGGTCGCCCCGGCCGCCGCCGCGATTGGTCAGCGCCCGGATCGCCGGGCGGACGTCGACCACGTAAACGATCGCGGCGACCAGTCCCGCCAGGGTGAGGAAACTGGTCATGAAGTTCGCGCCGAACAGCAGGTCCAGCCCGAACGCGATGCCGAGGACCGCGAGCCAGAAGCCCTTGGTCTTCTTGTCGGCCGCCCGGTAGCCGTCCTCCGGGCGCGTGGCGGCGTCGATCAGCGCGAACAGTTTGTAGCCCAGGATGGCGACGGCCAGCCACCAGAACGGATTCAAGTAGTCCAGGAACAGGATCTGGGCCACTCCGCCCATCACGGCCTCCTCGTCTCGCTGCGGCACCCCGTCCGTCCATCCTGGCACGGCGGGACGACCGCCACGGCGTCAACGACCCGGCGGCGCCCCGCGCGCCCCCGGCTGTGCGGTGCCTGTCCGGCTACTCCGCGCTCCTGCGGGACCGGGCGCGCTTGGCAGCGGCGGGCGCCTCGTCCTCGACCAGTTCGCCCTCGACGAACTCGCCCTCGACCGCCTCCGCGTCGACGCGCTCGGCGACCGCCTCGCCCGCACCGGCCTCGGGGGCGCGTCCGCGGTCCACCGCGACCTTGCCGCGCTCGGCCAGTCCGTCGTAGGTCTCCTTGGCCTTCACCGCCAGCTCGACGGCGCGGCCGACCTGCTGGAGCGCGAAGGTCTGCGCCTTCTCCTGCAGGACCTTGAGGTCGGCCGGCAGCGCGCCGACCGTGCCGGTCACCTTGGACTGCGCCTCGACCAGCTTGGCCTGGGCCTCGGCCAGCCGGGCGGTGGCCTTCTCCTGGGTGCCCCTGCGGTCCGCCGCGAGCGCCTCGACCTTGCCCGGCACCTCCCGCAGCTTCTCGTAGGCGAGGTCCCCGGCGCCGGCGAGGGCGTACAGCGGGGTCGGGTCGGTCAGGGTCTTCTTGATCTCGTCCGTGATCGGCACGGCCGGTCCTCCCGTGGTGTCTAGGGTGCCTTGCCCTCGTGCTCGTCCGCGCTCCCGCCCGCACCCTCGTCCGCGCCGGACGGTCGCCCGGCGGCGTTCTCCTTGAGGAAGGCGTCGTAGACCGCGAGCAGCGCCTGCTTCTGCTGCTCGTTGATCAGTGGATCGGCCAGGATCGAGGCCCGCAGTTCCAGGCCCTCACCGCGCCGTTCCTCCAGGATCCCGGCCTGGACGTAGAGCGTCTCCGCCGAGATCCGCAGCGCCTTGGCGATCTGCTGCAGGATCTCCGCGCTCGGCTTGCGCAAGCCCCGCTCGATCTGGCTGAGGTAGGGGTTGGACACGCCGGCGGCCTCCGCCAGCTGCCGCAGCGAGTACTGCGCGCTGCGGCGCTGCTCGCGGATGTACTCGCCCAGCGAGCCGACGTTCAGGGAGGCCATGGGACCACCCTGCCCCACCCTGCTTGCATATGCAAGCGCACCGCTAACACCAGCAAACACCCGGACCCGGGGCGCGCCGGGCCAGGCCGGGCCAGGGCAAATCAGGCCGGCTCAGGCCGTTTCACGCCGTTTCAGGCCGTTTTACGCCGGGAGGCGGACCGGCATCAGCACGGAGAAGGTGCCGGGGTGGTCGGGGGTGCGGATGGCGAGGGGGGCGATCGGGCCGCCGAGTTCGAGGACGAGCTGGCCCGGGGCGCCGGCCGGGAGGGCCTCCAGGAGAAAGTCGCGGTTGACCGCCACCCGGAGGGCGCCCGGCGTGTCGGCGTCGGCGTCCGGAGCGGTGAGGGTGAGGCGGCCGGACTCGTCGACGGCCAGCACGGCGACCTCGCAGGCGGCGCCGTCCGGGCCGGACGGGAGGCTGCGGGTCGGGGCGGACGCGATCGCCGCGCGCAGGTCGGCGGCGGGCAGGCCGATCCGGTGGACGGGCTCCAGCCGGACCAGCGCGCGGTAGTCGGGGTAGTCGTGGTCGAGCGCGGCGCCCTCGATCCGGTGGCCGTCCACCGCGACGCGCACCGTCGCGCCGCCGAGCGCCAGCTCCACCTCCCCCGCGCCCGGGCCGAGCAGCGCGCGGACGGCGTCGGCCAGCGCCGCCGGCACGATCGAAGCGGCGGAGGCTCCGGAGGCGTCAGCGCCGTCCGGGGCGTCGACGGGGACCTCGGCGAGGGCCATCCGGTAGCGGTCGGTGGCGACCAGCCGCAGCCGGCCGCCGTCCAGGTCGAACAGCACACCGGACAGGACCGGCAGTTCCGGGTCGCCGCCGACGGCGAAGCGGACCGCGTCCAGGGCCTCGGCCAGCGCGCGGGCGGGGACGGTGAAGCGGTGCTCGGCGGGGGCGGTGGTCATCGGATTCTCCCTCTGGTCGATCAGTCGGCGGATCAGGGAGAGCTCCCGGCGTGCGTCGGCGAGGCCGTCCTCCAGGCGGCGCAGGTGCGCGTCCAGCACCCGGTGGGCGCCGCCGCCGGGGGCCGCGCCCAGCACGGCCCGGATGTCGGCCAGCGGCAGGCCGACCCGGCGCAGCCTGGCGAGCAGCCGGGCGTCGGCCAGTTGCTCGGGCGCGTACCAGCGGTAGCCGGTGCGCGGGTCCACCCGGGCGGGGGCGAGCACGTCGGCGCCGTCGTAGAAGCGCAGGGCGCTCACGCTCAGACCGCTGTCGCGGGCCAGCTCTCCGATGCTGCGCAGGTCGCTCTCCATGCCGGGGACTCTCGGGCCTCGACCAGGTCGAGGGTCAAGCCGGGCGGCCGGACCGGATCCGACGATACCGACGGGCCCTTCAGATGGGTGGTTGAACTTTGAACGAACCCGGGCTACAGTGGAGCCAACAAGTTGAAGCCTAAACAAGTGGCTTCGAACCCGAGGAGGAGCCATGGGCCTTTTCAACCGCACCAAGAACACCGCCGCCGCGACCACCACCGTCGCCGTCGCCGAGGGCCCGGACCTCGGCCACCTCTCCGGTGACTGGACCATCGACGCCACCCACAGCGAGATCGGGTTCTCCGTCCGCCACGCGATGGTCACCAACGTCAAGGGCCGCTTCACCGAGTACGACGGCCGGCTGCACCTGGACGGCGCCACGCCGACCAACTCCAGCGCCGAGCTGGTGATCAAGATCGGCAGCATCGACACCAACCAGGCCCAGCGCGACGAGCACCTGCGCACCAGCGACTTCTTCGCCGCCGAGACCTTCCCCGAGATGAGCTTCCGCAGCACCTCCGCCGAGCGCGTGCGCGACGACTCCTACCGGATGACCGGCAACCTGACCATCAAGGACGTCACCCGCCCGATCGTCCTGGACCTCGACTACACCGGCGCCGCCGTCGACGCGTACGGCGTGGACCGGGTCGGCTTCGAGGGCAAGGCCGTCCTGGACCGCACCGACTGGGGCCTGACCTACAACGCGGCGCTGGAGACCGGCGGCGTGCTGATCGGCGAGAAGGTCAAGCTCACCTTCGAGATCTCCGCCGTGAAGGCGGCCTGACCCGGCCGACCGCGACACCGGGCCCTGCGGGCCCTCCCCGACCGCGGGCGCGCACCCGCCGGCCTCCCCCGTCGGCCGCGCGCGCCCGCACCCACCCCACCCCTGCCGACCCCCGAGCGGCAGGGGTGGGTCGCATTCGACCCGAACAACCGTCCGGCGCCCGGTGATTCCTGATCCGGGACAGGTTCGTGCACAATCTTCGCCCGGGCGCCGCGGCGACCCGCTCAGGGTGCCAGCAGCGCGGCATCCGGCTCCGGGAGCCAGCCGC
>NZ_BAAAKJ010000145.1:0-7109 GCF_039527695.1 Kitasatospora putterlickiae | reverse complement strand
AGCAGCGCTGTCAGCCCGGGATGCCTCAGGTCCGGTCGGTGCACCAGGCTCACCAGGCTGAGCGGCACCGGCTCGACCAGCGGCACGTTCACCGAACCCGGCAGCGTCGGACCGCCGACGGTGGTCAGCATCGGCTCGCCGTGCCGGGCGAGGTAGCGGGCCGTCTCGTCCACCCCCACCGGCGGGACCCGCGGCGGCGCCGGGGTCAGCCCGTGCTCGCGCAGCAGCCGCAGGCCGAGGTCGGCCCACTCGGTGGTGGCCGGATTGCCCGCGCAGACGTCCACCGGATGACCGGCCAGTTCGGCCAACCGCAGGACCGGCCGCCCGGCGAGCGGGTGGCCGGCCGTCATCATCACCGACATCGGCTCCACCCTGACCGGCCGCTGGGCGAGCCGGTCGCGCACCCCGGCGGGCAGCCCGGCGAAGCGGCCGAACGAGGCGTCCAGGCGGTGGGCGAGCAGTTCCCCGGCGGCGGCCGCCAGACCGCCGTGGAAACGGGCCAGGATCTCCCCCTCCGGCCAGGCGGCGCGGGCCCGTCGGAGCAGCCGGTGGCCGGCGAGGTCCGGTCCGGTGACGTCGCTGTTGAGGTCGAGCAGCAGCGGACGGTGCGCGGCGCCGGCCAGGATCTCGTCGTGCAGCGCCAGCAGCCGGCGCGCCCTGGGCAGCAAGCCGTGCCCGGCGGCGGTGAGTTCGACGCTGCGGGTGGTCCGGGTGAACAGCGCGTCGCCGAGCAGCCGTTCCAGCGTCCGGACATCCCGGCTGAGCGCCTGCTGAGCCACGTGCAGCCGCTCGGCGGCCCGCCCGAAGTGCAGGGTCTCGGCGGTCGCGACGAAACCGCGGAGCAGGCGGGGATGCAGGTCACGGGGCATGGCGGCAGGCTAGCAACGCGCCCTGGCGGGGCGGCCCGAGGCCATTGACACCATGCTGTTGTCGATGCGGCGGAACAGGTGTTGGACCGCGCGCGGCCGGCGGCCCGAGGCTGAGGACCTTCCCTCCCCCGCTTCCCGTGGAGTCCCGTGCTCGCCCCCTACCGCCGCCTGTTCGCCCGGCCCGGCACCACCGCCTTCACCCTCGCCGGGCTGCTCGGCCGGCTCTCGCTGTCGATGACCGGCGTCTCGCTGGTGGTGCTGATCGCCGAACGGCGCGGCTCGTACGCGCTGGCCGGCACCGTCGCGGCGGCCGGCCTGGCCACCGGGGCGATCGGCATGCCGCTGATCGGGCGGCTGGTCGACCGGTTCGGACAGTCCCGGGTCACCGTCCCCGCGGTGCTCTACTGCGCGGTGCCGTTCTCCGGACTGCTGCTCTGCGTCCGCGCGGGAGCCCCCGACTGGACGCTGTACGTCTGCTGGGCGGCCGGCGCTGCGACGCCGAACCTCGGCGGCATGGCCCGGGCCCGCTGGGCGCACCTGTTCCGGGACGAGCCGGACGAACTGCACCTCGCCAACTCCTTCGAACAGGTGCTGGACGAGCTCTGCTTCATGGCCGGCCCGGTGCTCGGCATGGTGCTGTGCACGACGATCGCGCCGGAGGCCGGGATGCTCACCGCCGGCGGGCTCGGCACCGTCGGCGCGCTGCTCTTCGCGGCCCAGCGCCGCACCGAACCGCCGGTCGCCGACCGCCCGGCCGCCGGACGCCACGGCTCGCCGCTGCGGATGCCGGGGCTTCGGGTGCTGACGCTGACCTTCCTCAGCACCGGCATGATCTTCGGCGCGCTCGACCTGACCACCGTCGCCTACGCGGACGCGCTGGGGAACCGGCCGGTCGCGGGCGGACTGCTGGCCCTGGTGGCGGCCGGGTCCTGCGCGGCCGGGCTGGTGTTCGGCACGCTGCGGCCGGGCGGACCGGCGGGCGTCCGCTTCCTGCGGGGCGTCGCGGCGATGGCGGGGCTGCTGCTCCTGCCGCTGGCGGCCGGGCTCGGCGGTGCCGGGCTCGCACTGCTCGGGGCCGCGCTGTTCGTGGCCGGGACGGGGACCGCGCCCACCATGGTCACCGGGATGACGCTGCTCCAGGAACTGCTGCCGCAGCGACAGTTGAACGAGGGCATGGCGATCGCGGTGTCCGGCATCGTGGTCGGCATCTCGGGCGGCTCGGCGCTGGCCGGCACGCTCGCCGACCACGCGGGGCCCGGCGCGGGCTACTGGGTACCGGCGGGGGCGGCGGCGCTGGCCCTGCTGATCGCCCTCGTGGGCCGCCGCCACCTGGACGTTCCGGCGAACGCTTCCGAAGGCCTCGGTGTCAGTGGGGCGCGCTAGCGTTCGGGTCATGGCGGAGGCGAGCACCATCACGTACGTCCGTGGCGATGCCACGGCGCCCCTGGGCAGGGGGGTGAAGGTGATCGCGCACGTCTGCGATGACCTCGCCCCGAGCCGAAGGGGCGCGCCGGTGCCGTAAGGGAGAAGGGTCAAGCCGCCGACGAAGGAGGTGGCGCCGCGCCCGCCGACCGTCGGCACCGGGTCGGAGCGCCCCGGAGGCGAGCGGGCGGACAACCGTGGATGGGGGAAGGGGTTCGTGGTCGCGGTCTCCCAGCGCTGGGCCGAGCCGGAGGCCGCGTACCGGCGGTGGCACCGGGAGCGGGCGTCGAACGACTTCGGGCTGGGCGCCGTGCAGATGGTGCGGGTCGGGGAGTACCTCTGGGTGGCCAACATGGTCGGCCAGCGGGGCATCCGCACGGGCCGCTCGTCCGGGCCGCCGGTGCGCTACGAGGCGATCGACGCCGCACTCGCGACGCTGGGCGGGCACGCGCTCGGCCTGGGCGCGTCCGTGCACATGCCGCGGATCGGGTGCGGGCTGGCGGGCGGGCGCTGGGCCTCGGTGGAGCCGCTGGTGACGGCCCGGCTGACCGATCGGGGGGTGCCGGTGACGGTCTACGACCAGTGACGGGCGAGATCCGAGGCCGGCCAGGTGTACTCGTACTCCGGCAGCACGTGGCCGCCGGGGAACTCGCCCTCGCGCACGGCGGTGCGGTGGGCGCCCTCGCGCTCGTAGAAGGCGACCGCCCGGGTGTTGGCCTGCAGCACCTCCAGGTACAGGTCGGTCCCGGGGTGGCGGCGGGCCGTGTGAACGCGGGCGGCGTCCAGGAGCCTCCGGCCGATGCCGCCGCCGGTCAGTCCGGGGCGGACGTGCAGGTTGTCGAGCAGGATCCGGCCGTCCCAGTGCGGGACGAGGTAGGCGAAACCGACGAGCTCGGCACCCTGTTCGGCGACCAGCAGTTCGGGGGTCGTCTCCGGGCCGCCGTAGTCGGCGGCGAGCCGCAGTTCCCAGATCTCGCGCCGCTGGGCGGCCAGCCCGTCGCCGAGGGCCTCGTCGGGGACGATGCCGGCGTACGCGGTGCGCCAGCTGGCGGCGTGCAGGTCGGCGACGGCCTCGGCGTCTCGGGCGGTGCCCTGCCGTATCACGGTGATCACGGATCCAGCATCTCATCCATCCACGCACACTTGAACGCGTTCAGTTCATGACTTAGAGTCAGGCCATGCCTTTGAACGCGTTCGAAATCACCGCGAGGACGGCGTCGGCACCGGATGCGGAGGGGACGTCCGGTGCCGTACGCGCCGACACCGCCTGGGACTGACCCGGGCTAGGCTCGGGGCCGTGGACGACCTGGCAGCGACGAACGGCACGAGCGCGACGAACGGCGCCGATGACACAAACGGGGGCACCGGCGCCGGAAGCCCCGCCGAGGCGCGCGGCAGCCGCGCTCAGCCCAAGACCGACAAGAGCGAGCAGACCCGGGCCCTGATCCTGGAGACCGCGATGCGGCTCTTCCAGGAGCGCGGCTACGAGAAGACCACCATGCGCGCCATCGCCACCGAAGCGGGCGTCTCGGTCGGGAACGCCTACTACTACTTCTCGGCCAAGGAATTCCTGATCCAGGGGTTCTACGACCGCATGACGTACGACCACGCGGCGGACGCCAGGCGCCGCATGGCGCACACCCGGGACTTCTCCGAGCGACTGGAGATCGCGCTGGTCTCCTGGCTCGACACGGCGGCCCCGTACCACGAGTTCGCGGCGCAGTTCTTCCGCACCGCCGCCGACCCGAACAGTTCGCTGAGCCCGTTCTCCAACGAGTCCCACCCGGCCAGGGCGACGGCGGTCGAGCTGTTCCGCGAGGTGCTGCAGGGCTCCGAGCTGGCGCCCAAGCTGGACGCCGAACTGGTCGAGCTGCTGCCCGACGTGCTCTGGCTGCACCTGATGGTCGTGGTGCTCTACTGGGTCTTCGACCGGACCGAGGACACCGAGCGGACCCGGGAGTTCGTCCGCCGGTCGACCCCCATGGCGGCCCGGGTGATCAACCTCTCCCGCTACCGGGTGTTCCGGCCGATCGTCCGCGACGCCAAGGGCCTCATCCAGGACTTCATCCTGCCCACCATCGGCAAGACCGCCGTGAAGTAGCGCCCGCCGCGGCGGCCACCCCCGGCCGCGCCGACCGGGGGTGACGGCGGATCAGAAGCCGTCGATGTTCCAGGCCAGCAGCGGTGTGCGCAGCAGCAGGTCCGCGGCGGCCGCCGCGCCCGGACGCAGCTCGGTGACCAGGCCGGCCACCGCGAGCCTGGGCAGCGTCTCGCCGGCCAGGTAGAGCGCGCCGAGCGCCGAGGCGTCCAGCGCCAGATCGGCCTCGTCGGTGGTCCGCGCGCAGCGGCCGGTGCCGTCTGCGGCGACCTCGATCGCCCAGCGGCCCGCGGCGTAGCCGTCCCGGTCCTCGACGTCCAGCACCACGCGGCCGGGCGCGCCGTACGTCCGGGCGTTGAACGCGGCCTCGACGTCCAGCACCCGCAGCCACATGAAGTCGGCGTTCTCGGCGTGCGGGGTGGCGGCGCGCGGCTCGTTCAGCAGCATCGGCAGCGGGTCGTCCGGGCCGACGTTCTCGACCGTGACCTTGCGCACCCAGTCGACCGAGAACAGGTAGCGCCACAGCGCGGTGGCCGTGGGCCGGTCGAGCGCGACGAGGTCATGGACGGTGAGCGTGCAGTTCGGGTAGGAGCCGTCCCAGGTGTCGTCAACCTTGTAGACGGCCAGGCCGGTCGGGGTGCCCTCGGCGTCCCGGTGGACGGCGGCGAAGGGCTCCTTCCAGTCGAAGCCGGGGACCTCGATCTCGCCGGTGTGGCGCTGCCAGGTCAGCTCGTCGCGGTCGATCGCGCCGGGCTGGGTGACCCGCCAGCGGTCGAACAGCTCGGGGCCGATCTTGCGCAGTTCCTCCATGCTCACCAGGTCGATCCGCCCGCCGGGCACGGTGGGCAGATCGGCCCGCAGGCCGCCGGCGCGGAGCAGGTCGATGTTCCAGCCGTGGCCGCGGGTGGCGGGGCCGAAGCCGTAGCGGCCGTAGATGTTGTACTCGGCGGCGACCAGGATGGCGACGGCGGCGCCGCGCTCCCGGGCGGCCGCGAGGTCGCCGGTCATCATCCGGCGGAGCAGGCCGCGCCGCCGGTGGGTGGCGGTCACGGTGACGGCGGTGATCGCGTCGGCCTTCACCACGGCGCCGCCGGGAACGGTCAGTTCGGCGTCGAAGCTGCGGAAGGTGGCGACGATCCGGTCGCCGTCGAACGCCCCGATCATCCGGCCCGGCTCCCACTGGCGGCGGCGGAACTCCGTCGCCCGGCCGACGTGCGAGCGCAGGAAGCCGACGGCGAGCGCCCGGTCCCACTCCTCGACCTCGTCCTCGCCGACCGCCCGGATCTGGATCCCGTCGACGGTCTCGCCCTGCTCCTTCACACGGCCGCTGCCCGGATCACGGGGACCGCCGTTCGTCTCATTGCCCATTCGCTCACCGTACGGCGGGATTTCGGCGAGGTCATCCGATTTATTCCAGGCACCGGGGGCGGTGCCCGCACCCGGTTTTCCGCCCATGGTGAAGACCGGCCCGGACCGGCCCGGACCGCACTACAGTCCGTCCCATGACGACGGTCACCACACGCACGGTCGCCTATCCGGCCGACGGACTGACGATGATCGGACACCTCGCGATCCCGGCCGGAACCGGTCGCGGACCCGCGGTCCTGCTCGGGCCCGAGGGGGCGGGCGTGAACGACGTCCACCGCCACCGGGCCGACGCCCTCGCCGAACTGGGCTACGTGGCCCTGGCCTTCGACCTCCACGGCGACGGGCGCTGGTTCACCGACCCCGAGGAGATGCTGGCGCGCGCGATGCCCCTGCTCGCCGACCCCGACCGGCTGCGGGACATCGGCCGGGCGGCGCTCGACGTGCTGCTCGACGAGCCCCGGACCGACCCCGGCCGGATCGCCGCCATCGGCTACGGCACCGGGGGCGCGGTCGCGCTGGAACTCGGGCGCGCCGGCGTCGACCTGCGGGCGATCGGCACGGTCAACGCCCTGACCACCGGCCGGCCGGGCGAGGCGGCGCACATCCGCTGCCCGGTGTGGGCCGGGGTCGGGTCGGAGGACCCGATCATGCCGGCCGGGCAACGGGACGCGTTCGCCGCCGAGATGCAGGCCGCGGGCGTCGACTGGCGCCTGGTGGTCTACGGCGGGGCCCAGCACGCCTTCCACCACCCGCCGGTCGACCACGCCGTGGTCCCGGGCGTCGCCCACCACCCGCGACACGCGGAACGGGCCTGGCGCGACGTCGTCGGCCTGCTCGCCGAGTGCCTGCCGGTGACCGGGTGAGCGGACGCCCGGCCGGGGTCAGGGTCGGGCGTAGAAGTCCGGGGTGCCCATGATCCAGAGGCTGGCCTGCTTGATCGGCATGCCGGCCCGGGGGGCCTCGATCATCTGGTCGTCCCCGATGTAGAGGCCGACGTGGTGGATGTCGGCGGCGCGGCCGGTGGTGCTCCAGAAGACCAGGTCGCCGGGGCGGAGCTGGCGGTAGCTGACCGGGGTGGACTGGGCGTACTGGTCGGCGGCGAAGTGGTTGAGGCGCTTGCCGCCCTGACGCCAGGCCATCATGGTCAGCCCGGAGCAGTCGTAGCCGCCGGGGCCCTCGCCGCCCCAGACGTAGGGCAGTCCGATCTTGGTGCGGGCGAAGGCGATGGCCTCCGCCGCGCCCTCGGCCGTCCAGGGGCGCGGCGGCGGGGGCGCGGGGGTGGCGGCGGGCGGGGCGGCTTTCACAGCGGCGGCCCGCTCGGCGGCTTCGGCGGCGCGTTCGGCGGCCGCCCG
>NZ_BAAAKJ010000144.1:0-5838 GCF_039527695.1 Kitasatospora putterlickiae | reverse complement strand
GGCGGCGGCGACCTCGCCGGCGAGGTCCTCGGCGCGGTCGCGTTCGGCGGCGGCCCGGGAGGCGAGGGCGTGGGCGAGCCGGCGGGTGCGGCGTTCGGCGGTGCGGTGGGCCTCGCGGACGGTCTCGCGGGCGGTGGTGGCCTCGGCGATCCGCTCCAGCAGTTCCAGCGAGCCGGCGGTGAAGTCGCGTTCGGCGGTGAGTTCGGAGCGCAGGCCGAGTTTGGCGGCGAAGCCGTGCACGAGGTCGGCGAGGCCGTCGGTGTCCCGGGTGTCGGTGACGGCGCGCAGCAGCAGGTCGGTGAAGTCCTTGTCCTGCTTGACCGCGAAGAGGCCGGCCGCCTCGCCCTCGTCGGCGTTCATCTCGCGCTGGTAGCGGAAGAGTTCGGGGTCGAGGCCGAGTTCGCCGAGGTGTTCGGTCCAGCGGTCGTGGCCGTCCTCGAAGACCAGGTCGAGGTGGGGGTGGGCCTTGCCGGCCTCGGTGAGGGCGTCGCGGAAGCCCTTCATGGTGCGGCGCCGGCCGCGGGCCTTCTGGTCACCGGCCAGGCTGACCCGTTCGGCGACCGGGAGGGAGTCGAGGGTGAGGCCGGGGCCGGGGCGGAAGGAGTACCAGGTCTCGGCGAACTTGCGCGGGTCGGAGGAGACCTGGCGGCCGCGCCACTCGCTGACCTTGCCGACCACGATCGGCTCGCCGGTGACGGTGTGCTGCCACTCCAGGGCGACGTGGCCGCAGTCGTCGGCGAGCAGGAACTTGCGGAGCACGCCGGAGCTGGCGCCGCCGAGGGTGTTGCGGTGGCCGGGCAGCATGACCGAGAAGATCAGCTTGAGCAGGACGGACTTGCCGCCGCCGTTCTCCAGGAAGAGCACGCCGGCCGGGGCGGGGCGGCGGACCGGGCCGTCGGCCTCCTCCCCGAACAGGCCGATCTGCCGGGGCACCGGGTCGGCGACGGGCTCGCCGACGCCGCGCAGGTCGAGCACCGTGTCGGCGTAGCGCGCGCCGGCCGGTCCGATCGAGTAGAGGCGGACCCGGTTGAGCTCGTACATGTGCGGCGGTTCTCCAGGAGGCGGGTGGGATCGGAGGGCGGGGCGGGCGGCCGGCGGACGCGGGGGCCGGCGCTAGAGGGAGTGGAACGGCAGGCCGGCGTCGGCGACCAGGTCGTCGCCGGTGTCGGGGGGCAGCAGGGAGGCGGTGCCGTCGGAGACCGGGACGACGCCGAGGTCGATCAGTTCGGCCATGGCGGCGGTGCCGGCCAGGTCGCGGACCTGGAGCTGGTAGCGGGCGGTGGTGCGGTAGGTGCCGCCGGCGTCGTCCGAGACCTTCTGCAGGAAGCCGGAGTCGACCAGGAAGAGCACGGCCTTGGCGACGATGCCGATGGTGGAGCCGGAGAGCCGGCGGGCGTCCTTGGTGGCGCCGGTGGCGGTGCGCCGGGCCCAGACCCGCCAGGCGGCCTCCAGGCCGGGGGCGTCGCTCTGCGGGTCGGTGTTGTCGCCGTCGGCGGCGGCCTGCTCCTCCAGGCGGCGGCAGGCCTGGCGGACGAAGGAGTCGATGCCGTTGACGGTGATCCGGCCGAGGTAGCCGTCGTCGGCGAGGTCCTCGGGGCGGGGGAAGGCCATCGCGGCGACGGCCAGATGGGCGAGGCCGTGGAGGAAGCGGTCGGTGGACTCGGAGGCGGCGCGGCGCGAGTAGTCGCCCATCCGGACGGCGAAGAGGGAGTCCTCGGCGGCGGCGACGGCCATGCCGGCGCGCGGGGAGACCTCCAGCACGACCAGGCCCATGCCGGTGGCGACGGCGTCGGCGAGGCGGGCGAAGGGCGGGTCCTCGCGGTGGCGGCGGACGAGTTCGGCGTACTCGGCGTCGCGGGCGGGGAGCAGCTTGGCCTGGAGGCCGAAGGAGACCAGGCGGGCGGCGTCGGCGACGTCGGCCGGGGTGATCGGCGCGGGGGCGGCCGGTTCGGTCTCGGGCGCCCAGGACGTGTCGTGGTGGGTCGTCACGGGCGGTGCTCCTCGGGGGCGTTGCGGGGGTGTGCGGGTGGGGTGGCCGGCCGGGGCGGACGGGGTCAGCCGGCGTCCTTGCGGTCGGCGGCCATGCCGACGGCGTCGAGCAGGGCGCTGCCGACGATGAGGTCGGCGCCGCCGAACTCCCGGTCGTGCAGCGGGGTGCCGTCGTCGACGGCGAAGAGCAGCCGCTCCTCGCCCTGCCGGTAGGCGGTGCCGACCGGCGGGCTGGCCGCGTGCACGGCCAGCAGGGCGACCAGGTACGGCAGCTCCGGGTCCTGCGCGCGGGCCTCGGCGAGCAGGCCGGAGAGCCGGCGCGGCGCGTCGGGGGGCAGGTCGAGCAGGTCGAGGGCCGCTTCCAGCTGCTGCTCGGTGAACCGGCTGTCGTCGGGGGTGGCGACGAGGTCCGGGTCGGGCAGCTCGGCGCCGAGGTGCTCGCGCTCGACCGGCGGGGTGAGCAGCAGGTCGACGAGGTCGGCGACGCGGACCGAGACGGGGGTGCGCAGGCCGGTGCCGCGGGCGAAGAAGGCGCCGGTGGGGCGGACGGCCTGCGCTATCGGCAGCCGGAGCACCGGGGCGAGCAGCTGGCCGTAGAGGTCGATGCCGCTGCGGGCGCCGGGGGTGGCGAAGGCCTGCCGGTCCTGCTCGGCGCGGAACAGCGGGCCGGCCTCCAGGAGCCGGGTCTGCAGCTGGGTGTGGCGGCGGATGCAGTCCTTGACGATGTCGACCAGCTCGGCGGCGCGGCGCTTGTGCTCCGGTTCCTCGGCCTCGTCGCGGGCCTTGCGGATGTTGGTGAGGATCGCGTTCTCGTGCCGGTAGCGGTCGGCGATGTGGTCGAGCGCCTCGTCGATGAGGTCCGGGATCGCCCGCATCCAGTCGACGGCGCGGACGTTGCGGCGGGTGGCCTCCAGGGCGCGGCGCAGCGTCTCGGCGTACTGGACGGTGCGGTAGCGGGCCTGCTCGGCGGCGAGCTGGGCGTCGGCCAGGCGGCCGCGCCGGATCAGCACCTCCAGCTTGACCTCGGCGGCGATCTGGGCGGAGGTGACGTCGGTGTCGAGGGCGCCGACCAGGACGTTGACCGCCTCGTCGGTGGTGCGCAGGTAGACGCCGCCGTCGGGGCCCGGGACCTCCTCGATCAGCTTGAAGTCGTAGTCGCGGCGGACGTAGTCGCCGTCGGCGGTGAAGGTGCCGTAGACGGCGCGGAAGCCCCGGTCGACGCTGCCGACGTTGATCAGCGACTCCAGCACCCAGCGGCCGACCCGCTGGTGCTCGGCGGTGGAGCGGCCGGGCGCCTGGGCGGCGACCCGGGGCAGCAGCCGGGCGAGCACCGTGTCGCGGTCGGCGCCGGTGTCGAAGTCCATGGTGAGGGTGACCAGGTCGATCGCGGCCAGGCCGACCTCGGCCATCGCGTAGCCGCCGTACTCGCCGGCCAGCATCACCTTGCGGTTGTCCAGGTCGTGCAGCGGGGCGGTGCAGGCCAGCGCCTTGAGCCGGCGGGCCAGGCCCTCGTCGGCGGCGGGGCCCGGCGCGGGCCGCGCGGCGGCGACGGCGGCCCCGGCGAGCGGCCGGGTGCCGTGCTCGGNNNNGGCGGCCGGGGGCCGTGCTCGGTGGGCTGGTCGGCGATGACGGTCACGGGGGACAAGACTAGAGGCAGGGGCCGACATCGACCGAAACGGACCTTCCGGACAGGCGCCCGGCACCCGCCGACGCCCTGTTGAACGCGTTCGACTCCCTTACCGGGAGGCCGGTCCGGGGAATCCCGACTCATTGGCGATTTATCGATATGTCGTTCGGACTGGAGGGCGGCCCGGCCGGACGGGCCGGCGGCGCGGGGCCCGCCGCGGCGCAGGCCCTACCATCTGGCTCAACAGCTGCTGGAAGGCGGACGGGCGTGGCCGACGCGGTGATCGATCTCAATGCGGACCTCGGCGAGGGGTTCGGACGCTGGACGCTGACCGACGACGAGGCCCTGCTCTCCGTCGTCACCAGCGCCAACGTCGCCTGCGGCTTCCACGCCGGGGACCCCTCCACCATGCGCCGGGTCTGCGCGCTGGCCGCCGAGCGCGGCGTCAGGATCGGCGCCCAGGTCTCCTACCGGGACCTCGCGGGCTTCGGCCGCCGGGCGATGGACGTGCCGCCCGAGGAGCTGGCCGACGAGATCGCCTACCAGATCGGCGCCCTCCAGGTCTTCGCCCGCGCCGCCGGCTCCCGGGTCTCCTACGTCAAGCCGCACGGCGCCCTCTACAACCGGGTGGTCGCCGACGGCGAACAGGCGGAGGCGGTGGTCGCCGGGATCCTTCGGTCCGGGGCGGTCAGCGAAGGCCCGCTGCCGGTGCTCGGCCTGCCCGGCTCCCGACTGCTGGCGGTCGCCGGGGACGTCGGACTGCCGGTGGTCACCGAGGCGTTCGCCGACCGCGCCTACACCTGGGCCGGCACCCTCGTCCCGCGCCGGGAGCCCGACGCCGTGATCCACGAGCCCGAGAAGGTCATCACCCGGGCGGTCGGCATCGCCCGCGACGGCACCGTCGAGGCCGTCGGCGGCGAGCCGGTCGCCGTCGAGGCGCGCTCGCTCTGCGTCCACGGCGACACCCCCGGCGCCGCCCAGCTCGCCTGGCGGATCCGCGGCGCGCTCGCCTCGGCCGGCGTCCGGGTGGAGGCGTTCACATGACCGGAACCGGCCCGGGGGCGGTCCTCCGGCCGGTGGGCGAGCGGGCCCTGCTGGTGGAACTCGCGGACACCGCCGAGGTCACCGCCCTCTACGGCTGGCTGCGCGAACGCCAGGCGGCCGGCGAACTCCCGCCGGTCGGGGAGATCGTGCCCGCCGCCCGCACCGTCCTGCTGGACGGCGTGGCGGACCTCGGCGCGCTGACCCGCGCGCTGCGAACGGCCCGGCCCGACCCGGCGTCCACCGCCTCCGGCCCGCTCGTCGAGGTGCCCACCGTCTACGACGGCGCCGACCTCCCCGAGGTCGCCCGCCGGTGGGGCGTCTCCCCCGAGGCGGCCGTGCGGATCCACACGGAGCCCGAGTACGTCGTGGCGTTCTGCGGCTTCGCCCCCGGCTTCGGCTACCTCACCGGCCTGCCCGCGCGCTACGAGGTGCCGCGCCGCGCCACCCCGCGCAGCGGCGTCCCGGCCGGCTCGGTCGCCCTGGCCGGCCCCTACACCGGCGTCTACCCGCACCCCTCCCCCGGCGGCTGGCAACTCCTCGGCCGCACCGCCCTCCCCCTCTGGAACCCCGCCCGCACCCCGCCCGCCCTGCTCACCCCGGGCACCCGGGTGCGCTTCACCCCCACCCGCGACACGCCGTGACGGCGCCCCGGCCCCGTGGCCCGCGCGTGGGCGGGGCGGTGGCCACCCCGGCCTCGGCGGAGGGATCCGCCGGGCCGGGCCGAGGAGTGGCACGGCGACGGCCGACAGCTGGAGAGACGGCATGACGAACACCATGGTCGTGGCCCGGTCAGAGCCACTGCCACCGGCGGGGGCGCGCGACGCATCGGCGCCGACGGCCGGGGAGACGGTATGACGGACGCGATGGTCGTGGTGCGGTCGGGGCCGTTGAGCACGGTGCAGGACCTCGGGCGGCGCGGGGTGGCGCACCTCGGGGTGCCGCGGGCGGGGGCACTCGACGAGCCGGCGTTGCGGGCGGCCAACCGGCTGGTGGGCAATGCGGCCGGGGCGGCGGGGGTGGAGGCCACGCTGGGCGGGGTCGCGGTGCGGGCGCTGCGGCCGCTGGTGGTCGCGGTGACCGGCGCGCCGTCCCCGGTGCGGGTGGACGGCCGGCCCGTCGCCTGGGGTGCGCCGGTGCTGGTGCCGGCCGGGGCGGTGGTGGACGGCGGCGCCGCGCTG
>NZ_BAAAKJ010000143.1:0-7343 GCF_039527695.1 Kitasatospora putterlickiae | reverse complement strand
ACGGGCCGGGGCGGGGCAGACAGCGGCTCGGCGGGCAGATGCCGAACGGGCCGGTGGTCGGCGGTCGACCTCTCGGCCGCCAGCGCCCCGGCGGCCGGGTGCCCGGCGGACCGGCGGACCGCGGACGGCTGCTCGACAGGTGAAACCCCGGCCGACCGGTACTCGGCGGACGGAACCTCCGCAGGCAGGGCTCCGACAGGCCGGTGGGCGACAGGCAAAGCCCCGGCCGGCCGGTAGGCGGCGGACGGGTGCTCAGCCTCCTGGCGCGCGGAAGGCGGCGCCTCGGCGGGCAGGGCCTTGGCGGATAGGTGCTCGACCAGCGGGCGCCCGGCAGGCGGGGCTCCAGCGGACCGGTGGGGGACGGACAGGCCCCCGGCTGCCCGGCGCCCGGCGGACAGCGCACTGAGCGACCCGTGCCCGGCAGACGGCGCCTCACGGGGCAGGGCCTCAACGGCCTGCTGCTCGCCGGACGGCACGCCGACAGACCGGCGCTCGACGGGCGGCGCCTCCGCAGGCGGGGCCCCAACAGGCCCGTGGACCACGGACGGGCCCCCGGCCGCCCGGCGCCCGGCAGGCGGGACCCCGACGGACCGGTGAACGGCGGACGGCTGCTCGGCCGCCCGGCGCCCGGCAGGCGGGGCCTCAGTGGGCAGGGCGTCGACGGGCTGCTGCTCGCCGGACGGCGCCCCGACAGGCCGGAGCTCGACGGGAGGGGCCTCGGCGGGTCGGGGGGCGGCCGGCAAGGCTCCGGCGGGCCGGGGAGCGGCTGGCGGGAGCTCGGTGGGGCGATGGGGGACGCGGCCCAGGCGGACGGTGTCATCGGTTCTCAGGTCGGCGGCCTCGCCGGGGCGGGCGTCCGGTGAGCGGGTGAGGTTGGTCAGGCCGTCCCGGAAGAGCCGGTCCACCGCGACGGTCGGTGAGGAATCCTCCTCCGGGGGGCCGCCGTCCCGGGTCCTGGCCGCCTCTTTGCCGCCCTTCCCTCCGGCCGCCGCACGCCGGGGGACGGCCCGGTCCCCGCTGCGGGCGGTGAGCGCGGACAGCGCGGTCGCGGCGGACGCACCGGTCGCGACCGCGGCCGGAAGGGCGAGGGCGGGCGCGGGCTCCCGCTCCCGGTCGGCGACGGCGGTCCGGCCGGCCTCCTGCTGCTGCAGTGCCGCCTCCGGTGCCGCCTTCTCCGGTGCCGCCGGGGCCTTCGACGGCCGGGCCGGTTCGACGGCCGTCGGCACGGTGGCCCGGGGGGCGGGCTGCTCGACCACCCGGTCGGCGAGTTCGTGCAGCAGGATGCCGTGCCGGTAGGCGAGTTCGCCGATCTCGGTCCGCCCGATCCCGGCCACCGCGAGCCCCGCTCCGCCGTCCCGGCGGACCTGCGCGCCGTGGCCCGTCAGCAGGTCGGCGAGCCGGGCCATCTGTGGCCCCCGGACGGCGACTTCGGGAGTCAGCCGGGTGCGCCGGAACTCCGCCACCGGCTGGTCGGCCGCCATCCGGCCCTCGTCCAGGGTGATCACCCGGTCGGCGAACCGCGCGGCCTCCTGCGGGGTGCGGGTGGTGACCAGCACCGTGCCGCCGGCGGCGCCGAACGAGCGCAGGAAGGAGTGGAACCACTCCACGTTGCGCGGGGAGAGCCCCTCGGTGGGCGCGTCCAGGAGCAGCGTGGCGGGTTCGCCGAGCAGTGCGGCCGCGAGGGCGAGCCGGCGGTGCATCCCGGGCGAGAAGGTGCGCAGGCGCTGGTCCGCGACGGCGGCGAGCCGGATCTGCTCCAGGAGTTCATCGGCCCGCTGGGCCGGCACCCCGACCGCCGCCGCCAGCATCCTGAGGTGCCCCCGGGCCTTCCGGCCGGGGTGTCCCACGATGTCCGCCGCCCCGGTCGTCCCGCCCGGTCCGGCGAGGACCACGCCGACCTCGCGCTCGGGCCGCCGCAGCCGGCGGTAGGTGCGGCCGGCGAACAGCGTGACGCCCCGGCCCCGTTCGAGTTCCAGCATCAGCCGCAGCGCGGTCGTCTTTCCCGCGCCCTCGGGGCCGAGCAGCGCCGTCACGGTGCCAGGACGGGCCTCGAAGGTCAGATCCAGCACCGCCGGTGGAACGCCCCGGCGGTAGACCTTGGTCAGTCCGGTGATCTGGATCATCGCTGGCTGCTCCCATGCCCTCGGCCGAGCTGGTCCGTGCGGCGCCGGATCGCGCCCGCACGGTTCCGCGCCAGCACATTAGGGGTCCGCGGCGGCGATTCCGGGCATTACGGGAGCGGCACGGGCCCACCGCCCGCACACCTCACCCGATCAGGGGACAATCCGATCCTGCCACCGAGACGCGCGGGCCACCGGAGGCGATGGCTCAGGACTCCGGGCGCAGCATCGGCGGGTTGAGCACATTGGCCCCGCCTGAGGTGAACAGCTGGGCCGGTCGCCCGCCCTGACGGGTCGTCGTCCCGCCCGAGGGCAGCAGGAAGCCGGGGGTGCCGGTCACCTTGCGGTGGAAGTTCCGCGGGTCCAGGACCACGCCCCAGACCGCCTCGTAGACCCGGCGCAGCTCGCCGACGGTGAACTCGGCCGAGCAGAAGGCCGTGGCGAGCGAGGAGTACTCGATCTTGGAGCGGGCCCGCTCCACCCCGTCCGCCAGGATCAGCCCGTGGTCGAAGGCGAGCGGGACGCCGTCGACCTGGTGGGGGCCGAGGAGTTCGGTGACCGGGGCCCAGCGGGCGCCGCTGGCGTCGCCGCCGGCGCGCGGGGTCGGCAGGTCGGGGGCGAGCACCAGGTAGGCCACGCTGACCACCCGCATCCGGGGGTCGCGCTGGGGGTGGCCGTAGGTGGCCAGCTGTTCCAGGTGGGCGCCGGCGGTGCCGGGCCCGACGGCGTCGTGGCCGGGGGCGGAGTGGGCGCGCAGGCCGGTCTCCTCGGCCAGCTCCCGCGAGGCGGCCTCGGCCAGTCCCTCGTCGGGGCGCACGAATCCCCCGGGGAGCGCCCAGTAGCCCTGGTAGGGCGGCTCGCCCCGGCGGACCAGCAGGGCACAGAGCGCGTGCTCGCGCACCGTCAGCACGACCAGGTCGACCGTGACTGCGAACGGGGGAAAGGCCGACGGGTCATAACGCGACATGGCGACGATCATAGTCGTCTCTCTGACGATAAGCACAGGCCCGCGTACGGACCGTACTGCGGACCGTGCCGCGGCGGCCCCTCCCGCCGACCACCCGCGCGGGCCGGTGGAGTCCGGCCCGCGCCCGGGCGGCGGGGGCGCAGGCGGCGTCAGCGGGCCACCAGTTGGAGTTCGGCGGACGCCTCCTCGACCATCGCCACGCCGATCCGGCTGACCCGCACCGAGAACGGCTCCCCGGCCACCCGCAGCCCCGTCAGTTCCAGTTCCCCGAGCGGCGCGGTGCTGGCCGGGCGGACCAGCACCCGCCCGCCGGGGACGTCCGGCCGGACACCGGCGAGCGCGAACAGCGCGTGCGCGGCGCCGGCGGCCGAGACCGCCGCCGGGCGGCAGGCCCCCGGGTGCGGCACCGGCGGGGAGCCCGGCGTCCACTGCTCCCCCGCGTACATCTCGGGCAGCCGGCCCTCGAAGTGGGCGGCGGCGGCGAGCAGGCCCTCCAGCAGGGCCCCGGCCTCGTTCTCGTGGCCGGTCTCCACGAGTCCGGCGATGGCGAGGGCGGTCTCGTGGACGCGCACCGCTCCGCTGCGGTGGCCCAGCGGGTTGAACCTGGGCGACTTGGCGCTGAGCGTGCGCAGGCCCCAGCCGCTGTCGAGTTCGGGCGCGGCCAGCCGCTGGGCGAGCAGCCTGGTCTGCTCGCGGTCCAGCAGGCTCTCGTGCCGGCCGCCGTCGGCGGACAGACCCGGGTCGAGGAGGTGGACCAGGGTGGCGGCGACGGCGGGCAGCGGCTGGCCGCCCGGGGCGAGCCCGGCGGCGGGGCGGCCGCCGGAGAGGTCGTCCACCCAGAACCGTTCGCGGAAGCGGCGGCGCAGGGCGGCCGCCCAGCCGCGCCACTCCTCGGCGCCGGGCCGGCCGAAGGCCTCCAGGAGGTCGGCGCCGTGCAGGGCGGCCCGGTGCGCCTGTGCCTGCACCTCGGCCCTCGCCGGCACCGGCTGGGCCGACCGCTCCTCGACGGGGCGGCTCAGGTCGGTGACGAAGCCGTCCACCAGGCCCTCGCGCAGCGCGCCGAGCGCGCGCTCCGCGGCCGGGAGGAGTTCGGCCACCTCCGCCCGGGGCAGGCCCCAGCGCCAGGCCTCGGCCAGCACGGTGACGAACAGCAGGGTCGCCTCGGTGGCCGTGCAGGTCGGCGGCAGCTCGGGGCCGCCGTGCCGCAGCGCGCCGGGCAGCAGCCCCTCCGGGCGGCGGGGGCCCTGGCCCGGTGCGCCGCCCGGCTGCTGACGGCGGGCCAGCGCGCGCAGGGTGCCAGCGGCCAGCCGGGTTCCGAGCGGCAGCGTCAGCCGGGCCGCCCAGAGCGCGTCGGCCGGGGCGAGGCCGAACCGCCAGGGCGCGCCGGAGGCCAGGTAGAGGTCGGTGGGCCGGTCGGAGTCGGCGAACAGCAGCCCGCCGAGGGCGTCCAGGGAGCGCGACACCACCAGCGCCGCGCGCGGGTCGTCGCAGCGCACCTCGGGCTCCGCCCACGGGAGCGGGACCCCGGTGCCGCGGCCGCCCGGCGGGCGCGGGGCGGGCGCCGTGGCCTCCAGCGCGGCCCTCAGCTCGACCGACCAGCGGGCGCCCGGCGGGACCTCCAGGTCCCAGCGCAGCACGCCGGCTCCGGCCATCACCGCGTGCGGCGAGGGCTGGGCGCTGACCGTGGCGCTGTGCGTGGGCCCCGCCCAGCGCAGCCCGGCCGACTGCACCTGGCCGGGCAGGTCCGGAGGCCGGTGACCGGCGGCGATCTCGCCGACCGGGCCGAGGTCGGTGGCGAGCGCGATCTCCAGCGGCAGCCGGGCCGGGCGGCTGCCGGCGTTGCGCACCGTGACCGTCTCGACGCCATCGGCGTGGCGCAGCCGCTCGACGGTGAGCGCCGGATCCGGGTCGAGGTCGCCGGGGAGGCGGACGGCGCCCAGGAAGCGGGCCTGGGCCGCCGAGGTCAGGGTGCCCTGGAGCGGGAGCGGCTCGATCCCGCCGAGGCGCAGCTCCATCCGGGCCACCACCCGGACGCCGGAGCGGTAGAAGCCGTGCAGGCCGTGGCCGCGCAGCTGGCCGTCGGGCCCGGAGGCGGCCATCGCGGGCGCGTTCACGCAGAGCACCGCGTGGTGGGTGGCGGCGGGCTGCGGGCGCGGCGGCCCCGGCCGGGCCGGGCCTCCGGGGCCGGCCGGCTGGGCCTGGTCCGGTCGGCCGACCGGTCTCGGCGCGCCGACCACGCTCTCGGCGGGCGCGGCCTGTGGTGGCCTCATCGCGGTCACCGGACTCTCCTCCCCTCGGCGGTCCGGTGGCCGGTCAGGGCCGGTGGGCCGCGAGCGTGTTCGATCGCGTGCGTGCTGGTGCCGGCCGGCGGACACCCCGCCGGCCGCTTTGTCGTGTCTGGCCGTACCCGGTGCCGGGCCGTGCCAAGCGGTGCCCGGTACCGAGTCGGTACCGGCCCCGCGTCGTTCATCCCCGGCCGTCGTCCCGCCCGGGTGGCACCGCGCCCACCCGGCGCGCCGCCGGGCCCCGCCCCGCCCGCGCCGGTGACGGCGTGGTACCCGGGTCCGGCGCGGCGCCCCGTCCCCCGAGGGCGGTCGGCGCCCGGGCACAGGGCCCCCGGAGTGAACGCCGGAGACCGGCGACAGGTCACGCCCGCCGGGCCGCCCGGGCCCGGTTGCCGTCCGGGCGCCGGAACCGCCGGCCGGACGGCTGCCGCTGTCGGTCCGTCGTGCCCGGCCGCACCGGCCCGCCGGGTGGGCGGTCGCGGGCGGTGGCCGTCGGGGCGGCCCCGGGCCGCGGTCAGGATACGGTGCGGGGGCCCCGGCCCCACCACCGGCAACCCCGGTCGAGGCCGACGCGACCGCTGTGACCAGCAGAGACCGAGGAGTTGTATGTCCACCGCCAGCCGGCTGCCCGGGATTGCCTTCACCGACCACGTCTTCCAGGTGCCGCTCGACCACACCGCCCCGCAGGGCGAGCAGATCGAGGTGTACGCCCGGGAGGTGGTCGCCTCGGGCCGCTCCGAGGGTGCCGACCTGCCGTGGCTGCTGTTCCTCCAGGGCGGCCCGGGCGGCAAGGCCGGCCGCCCGCTCGGCCGGGACGGCTGGCTGGAGCGCGCGCTCGACGACTACCGGGTGCTCCTGCTCGACCAGCGCGGCACCGGGCGGTCCACGCCCGCCACCCGGCAGACCCTGGCCAGGCGGGGCGGCGCCAAGGAGCAGGCGGAGTACCTGGCGCACTTCCGGGCCGACTCGATCGTGCGGGACGCCGAGCTGATCCGCCGCCGGCTGCTCGGTGACGACCGCCGGTGGAGCGTGCTCGGTCAGAGCTTCGGCGGCTTCTGCACCCTCACCTACCTCTCGATCGCTCCCGAGGGACTCGACCAGGCCTTCATCACCGGTGGCCTGGCCGGCCTGCGCAGCTCCGCCGACGACGTCTACCGGGCCGCCTACCCGCGCGTCGTCCGCAAGAACGAGGGCCACTACGCGCGCTTCCCGCAGGACGTCGAGGCGGTGCGGCGGATCGCCGCGCACCTCGCCGACGCCCCCGCCGTCCTGCCCGACGGCGGGCGGCTCACCGTCGAGGCGTTCCAGGCGCTCGGGCTGCTGCTCGGCGGCGGCAGCGGTTCCGGGACCCTCCACTACCTGCTGGAGGAGGCCTGGGTGGAGGGCACGGACGGCCCCGAGCTCTCCGACACCTTCCTCGCCGGCGCCCAGGCGCAGCTCTCCTTCGCGCAGGGCCCGCTCTACGCCGTCCTGCACGAGTCGATCTACGGCCAGCGCTCGGTGGACCCGGCCGGCACCGGCTGGTCCGCCGCGCGCGTCCGCGCGGAGTTCCCGGAGTTCGACGCCCGGGCCGCGCTGGAGTCCGGCGCGCCGGTGCTGTTCACCGGGGAGATGATCTACCCCTGGATGTTCGACACCGACCCGGCGCTGCGCCCGCTGAAGGAGACCGCGGAGTTGCTCGCCGCCCGCACCGACTGGGCCGACCTCTACGACCCGGCCCGGCTGGCCGCCAACGAGGTGCCGGTGGTGGCGGCGGTCTACCACGACGACATGTACGTCGACACCGCCGACTCGCTGGCGACCGCGCGGGCCGTGCGGGGGCTGCGGACCTGGGTCACCAACGAGTGGGAGCACGACGGCCTGCGGGTCAGCGGCGGCAAGGTGCTGGACCGCCTGATCGCGATGGCGCGCGGCGAGGCGTAGCGCGCCACCGGCACCGGAGGCCGGGCGGAACGGGCCGGGCCGGGGGCG
>NZ_BAAAKJ010000142.1:18850-23985 GCF_039527695.1 Kitasatospora putterlickiae | reverse complement strand
CGGCGCCGGCCGCCGCTCGCACCCTGCTCGTCCGGGCGGCCCGGCCGCTCGGCGGAGCGACGGCGGCGGACGCCCCGCACTGGGAGGAGGCCGACGACCTCGTCGAGGTCGCCGCCGACCACCTCGCCCTGATCGAGGCCGAGGCCGCCGCCACCGCCGAGGCGATCGAGAAGTGGATCGAGGCATGAGCGACAACCACGATGGGCGTGGAAAGGGCGGGCCCAGACGGGGCCTGGCCATCGCGGTGATCCTGGTCGGGGTGTTCGTCTCCGCGGTGGACATGCTGATCGTCAACGTCGCCTTCCCCCGGCTGGAGGAGTCCTTCCCCTCGGCCGGCCTGACCGGGCTGTCCTGGGTGATGAGCGCCTACGCGATCACCTACGCCGCGCTGCTGCTGCCGAGCGGGCGCTGGGCCGACCGCTCCGGGACCAAGCAGGTCTTCCTGCTCGGCCTCGGGGTGTTCACCGCCGCGTCCGCCGGCTGCGCGGCGGCGCCGAACCTGGAGGTGCTGATCGCCACCCGCGCCCTCCAGGGCGTCGGCGCCGCGCTGATGGCCCCCAGCTCGATGAGCCTGCTGCTGGGCCTGTTCCCGCCGAGCAAGCGGGGTGTCGCGGTCGGGCTGTGGACGGCGGTCGGCGGGGTCGGCTCGGCCGCCGCGCTGCCGCTGGGCGGGCTGCTGGCGGAGGTCGACTGGCGCTGGGTGTTCGTCGTCAACCTGCCCCTCGGGGCGGTGGCGCTGCTGCTCGGCGGCTGGTCGCTGACCAGCTCCCGCACCGAGGCCGGGCCCCGCCCGGACCTGCTCGGCATCGGCCTGCTCGCGGTGTCGGTCGGCGCGGTCGTCGGCACCATCTCGCAGGGCCAGGCTTGGGGTTGGACCAGCGCGCAGGTGATCGGCCTGTCGGCGGTCGGCGTGCTCGGCCTGGTGCTGACCGTGCGCCGGGCCCGGCGCCACCCGGCGCCGGTGATCGAGCCGGCCCTGCTACGGATCCGCAAGGTCGCCCTCGGCAACGTGGCGACCGGCTTCTTCTTCATGGGCGTCGGCGCGATGGCGCTGTCGACGATCCTGTTCCTGACCCAGGTCTGGCGGCACACGACCCTGCGCGGCGCCCTGGAGATCGCGCCGGGCCCGGTCGCCGCCACCCTGTTCGCGGTGCCCAGCGGCATCCTGGCCGTCCGGTACGGCGCGCACGTGGTCGGCGCGGTCGGCGCCGGCCTGTTCGCGGCGGGCGGCCTGTGGTGGGCGCTCGCGGTGGACGGCACGCCGGACTTCACCGGCACCTTCCTGCCCGGCGGGATCATCGGCGGCATCGGCTTCGGCGTGATCCTGCCGGCGCTGGCCGCCGCCTCCACCCTGGCGCTGCCGCCCGAGCGGGTCGCCACCGGCACCGGCATGGCGTCGATGTCCCGGCAGATCGGCATGGCGCTCGGCGTGGCCGTGGTCTCGGCCGTGCTGACCGGCCACCCGGGCGTCGGCACCTACCGCACCGCGTTCCTGATCATGGCCGGCGCCAGCCTCGTCAGCGGGCTGGCCCTGTTCGCGATCGGCCCGGCCACCCCACCCGCCCCGGCCACCCCACCCGCCCCGGCCGCCCCAGGCGGGGAGCACCAGCCAGAGCAGCTGTCCCGAGCGGCAACGAGTTAAGGAAACCGAGAACCATGGACCACTCCAGCAACACGCACGACACGGCGGCCGCCTCCGGGGGCAAGTGCCCCGTCGACCACTCCGCGCCGGCCGCGCAGACCGTCATCCCGTCCTCCGCGCTGCCCGCGGTGGAGATGGCACGGATGCGGCAGGTGCTGAGCATCTGGGCCCGCCCCGAGCCGTACCTGAAGACCTGCCGCGCCAAGTACGGCAGCCGCTTCCGGGTCACCATCATCCCCGGCGTGCCGCTGTACGTGATCTCGGCCCCGGAGGACGTCAAGCAGATGTTCCTGGCCCCCCGGGACGTCCTGCACACCGGCTCCAGCAACACCCCGATCGAGAAGTGGACCGGCCGCAACGGCCTGGCCTGGCTGGACGAGGCGGAGCACACCAGCCGCCGCCGCGCCGTCATGCCGGCCTTCCGCGGCGACGCGATGAAGCGCGTCGAGCAGGCGGTGTACCGGCTGGCCAAGGAGCACGTGGCGTCCTGGCCGCGCGACCGGGCCGTGGGCGTGCACCCCTTCGCGCACGCCTACACCACGAAGGTCATCATGGAGGTCCTCTTCGGTGAGCACCGCCCCTCCAACGAGGCGGCGATGTTCGAGGAGGTCATGAAGATGCTGACCTTCAACTCCAAGCCGTCCACCATGAAGCCGTTCCACCTGCTGCCGCCGAAGAAGCTGCGCCGGATGCGGCTGTTCCGGCCGAACGGCGTCAACGAGTTCCTGGTCCGCCGGGACCGGGTGCACGCGATGGTGAACGCGGCGATCGAGGAGCGCCGGCGCTCCGGCGCCGAGGGCGACGACCTGCTCGGCGTGATGCTCGGCATCCGCGACGAGGACGGCAACCCGCCGAGCGTCACCGAGATGCGCGACGAGATCATGACCCAGTTCCTGGCCGGCACCGAGACCACCGCCTCGGCGATCTGCTGGGCGCTGGAGTTCCTGACCCGCCACCCCGAGGCGGTCGAGAGGCTGCGGGCCGAGATGGCCGCCGGCGACACCGACGAGTACCTGACCGCCGTCGTGCACGAGGTGCTGCGGCTCGGCCCGCCGATCCAGCAGATCGTGCCCCGCGAGGTGGTCAAGCCGGTCGAGCTCGGCGGCGTGCGCTACGCGCCCGGCGACCGGCTGTGGGCCAGCGCCTACCTGCTCAACCGGGACGAGCACAACTACCCGGACCCGGACGCGTTCAAGCCGGAGCGCTTCCTCGGCGTCAAGCCCGCCTCGCACACCTGGATCCCGTTCGGCGGCGGCCACACCCGCTGCCTCGGCGACCGGATCGCGCTGATGGAGCTGAAGGCCACCCTCACCGAGATCCTGACCACCACCGACGTGCGGCGCGTCGCCGGCGAGGCGGTGCCCGCGCACAGCCGCACCGTCGTCAACATCCCCAAGGACGGCGCCCGCATGGTGTTCCACCCGCGCCGGGTGAGGGCCGCGGCGGCCGCCCGATGAGCCGCGGGTAGCTTGACGAACCAGACCGCGCACAACGCTTTTGCGTATCACGAGAGATGAGGCAGGCATGAGGATCCCGAACACCGCGTTCACGGATCGGCCGTGGCGGATCCACGAGTACATCGGGGACTTCGACATCGAGGACGTCTGGGATCTGGACACCCCCGGCGGCCCCGACGGTCTGGCCCGCCTGGTCCGGCAGTTCAGCGGCGACGGGACCGACTTCCACCCGTCCCCGGCCTACCGGCTGCTCTTCGCGATCCGCTGGAAGCTCGGCGCCGTCATGGGCTGGGACACCGCCGCCCAGGGCATCAGCCCGCGCAACCCGTCGCTGCGGGAGCGGCTGGCGGACGACCTGCGCGACGGCACCCGCGGCCCGGACCTGAAGACGGTGCCGATGAAGTCCGTCTACCAGACGGACACCGAGTGGGTCACCGAGGTCGTCAACCAGACCGTGCACGCCGTGATGCACATCGGCTGGGTGGACGACGGGAACGGCCGGTTCCACGCCCAGATGGCCGTGCTCGCCAAGCCGAACGGCACGCTCGGCAAGGTCTACATGCCGGCGATCCTGCCGATCCGCCGGGTCTTCGTGACGCCGAACCTGGTGAAGACCATCGGCCGCACCTGGCACGGGCGCAAGGCCGCCTGACACCGGCGTCGTCCACCGCTGCCGCGCGAACCGCATGGTTCGCGCGGCAGCGGTGTGTTGCGGGGTGACCACCCGTGCATCATCTGGCGCGTTGGGAAAGTCCACCGCCGTTCCCCACCATCCACCCCCCACCCGCCTGCCGGCGGGTGCCCGCCCCGGGCCCGGCCGCGTGCCACCCAGCCGGGCGGCACGCGGCGCTGGTGGGGCGGTCTTCCACCTGCGTCGTGCCGTCCACGGAGGTGAGACCTGTGCGTGCAGGGGGGAGCGCGTCGCCGCCTGAGATGCGCCGTCCTGCGGGTCCGAAGGGGCTCCGGCAGAACGGGGCCTCTTGCTTTCGGCAAGCACGTCACCCTGCTCCAGCGGCTGCGCGCGGCCGGGTGCCGCCGCGCTGGACCGGACCGAAGCCGCCTGAAATCGTCCGTAGGCGGCCGCACCGGGCTCCGGCGCGGCCGCCCACACGCGTGTTTGCGGTCGTGTCGTGGTCACGTCCGAAACCTTCCGGCCCGGGTTCGGCCGGAAACTCGTCCGAATCGGCGCCCCGAAAACGTATCTGCGGAGCCCGTCGCCCGATCGAAGTGTCGACAGGGGTAGCGAGGGTCGGGAGCTCTTATGGGTGGGAACGAGTTCGGGGACGGGCTCACCGGGGCGGGTCGCGAGGCGATCGCCGTCATCGGAATGTCGTGCCGGGTGCCCGGCGCCGAGGACCTGCGGTCCTTCTGGAAGCTGCTGGCCGCAGGGGAGGAGGCCGTCGCGGCGCCGCCCGCGGGCCGCTGGCCGGAGGGCGTCGCCGAACTGGCGCGCCACCCCCGGGCCGGGTTCGTGGCCGGCGTCGGCGACTTCGACGCCGGGTTCTTCGGGATCTCCCCGCGCGAGGCCGCGGCGATGGATCCGCGCCAGCGCATGGTGCTCGAACTGAGCTGGGACGCCCTGGAGGACGCCTACCTCCCGCCGGACAGCCTGCACGGCAGCACCACCGCCGTGTTCCTCGGCGCCACCGGCGACGACTACGCCTCGCTGGTGCACCGCCGCGGCGCCGACGCGCTGTCCCACCACTCCGTCGCCGGGCTCAGCCGGGGCCTGATCGCCAACCGGGTGTCGCACCAACTCGGCCTGCACGGGCCGAGCCTGACCGTCGACACCGTCCAGTCCTCCTCGCTGGTCGCCGTTCAGATGGCCTGCGAGAGCCTGCGCTCGGGCGCCGCCCGGCTCGCTCTCGCCGGCGGCGTGCACCTCAACCTGGCACCCGAGACCACGATCGCCTTCGCCCGCGCCGGCGCGCTCTCGCCGGACTGCCGCAGCCACACCTTCGACGCCCGCGCCAACGGCTTCGTCCGCGGCGAGGGCGCCGGCGTGGTCGTCCTCAAGCGCCTGGCCGACGCCGTCG
>NZ_BAAAKJ010000142.1:14825-18823 GCF_039527695.1 Kitasatospora putterlickiae | reverse complement strand
GCCGTCAACCACGACGGCGCCGGCGACCTGACCGTGCCCAGCGCCGACGCCCAGGGCGCCCTGCTGCGCGCGGCCTGCCGCGCCGCCGGGGTGGACCCGGCCGAGGTGGGCTACGTCGAACTGCACGGTACCGGCACCCGGGCCGGCGACCCGGTCGAGGCGAGCGCCCTGGCCGCCGTGTACGGGGACGGCCGCGACGCCGAACGGCCGCTGCTGGTCGGCTCGGTGAAGACCAACATCGGCCACCTCGAACCGGCCGCCGGCGTGCTCGGCCTGATCAAGGTCGCCCTGTCGGTGCGGCACGGCGTGCTGCCCGCCAGCCTCCACTTCGCGAGCCCGAACCCGGACATCCCGCTGGAGCGGTGGAAGCTGCGGGTCAACGCCGAGGCCCGGCCGTGGCCCGAGGGCCCGCGGCTGGCCGGCGTCAGCTCCTTCGGCATCGGCGGCACCAACTGCCACCTGGTCGTTGCCGCCCCGCAGCCGGTCGTCGAACCCGGGTCCCAGCCTGTCACGGAGTCCGGCGCGGCCGTCCCGGTGATGCTGTCCGCGCACACCCCGCAGGCGCTGCGCGCCCAGGCCCGGCGCCTGCTCGACCGGGTCCGCGAGGACGCCGGCCTGCACCCGCTGGACGTCGGCCACTCCAGCGTCACCACCAGATCCGCGCTCAAGTGCCGCGCCGCCGTCCTCGCCGCCGACCGCGAGGAACTGCTCGACGGCCTAACCGCGCTGGCCGAGGGTCGGCCCTCCGCCCGGGTCGTCACCGGCACCGCCTCCGGGGGCGGCGGCCTGGTCTGGGTGTTCTCCGGACAGGGCGCCCACTGGATCGGCATGGCCGAGGGCCTGTGGGCGGCGCACGAGGTGTTCGCCGCCCGGATGGACGAGTGCGAGCGGCTGCTCCGCCAGTACGGCGGCTGGTCGCTGCGCGAGGTGCTCGGCGACGAGGAAGCACTCCAGCGGATGGACGTCGTGCAGCCCGCGCTGTTCGCCGTCATGGTCTCGCTCGCCGAGGTGTGGCGCGCCGCCGGCATCGAGCCGGACGCCGTCATCGGCCACTCCCAGGGCGAGATCGCCGCCGCCACCGCGGCCGGCATCCTCAGCCTGGAGGACGGCGTGCGGCTGATCGTCGCCCGCGCCAGAGTCATCACCGAGAAGCTGTCCGGGCACGGCCTGATGGCCATCCTGGACGTTCCCGCCGAGCAGATCGACCAGCCCGGCGTCTCCGTCGCGGCCGTCAACTCCCCGGGCACGGCGGTGATCTCCGGCGACCCGGACGGCGTCCGGGCGGCCGTCGCCGCCTGCGAGGCCCAGGGCAGGCGGGCGCGGATCGTCCCCGTCGACTACGCCTCGCACTCCGCGCACGTCGAGACCATCCGCGAGGAGGTGCTCGCCGGCGTCTCGGGCGCCGCCACCACCGACAGCGGCGTCGCCTTCTACTCCACCGTCACCGCCGGCCGGGTCGCCCCGGCCACCCTGGACGCCGGCTACTGGTACCGCAACCTGCGCGAACCGGTCCGCTTCGCCGACACCGTCCAGGCGCTCACCGCGGACGGCTACGGCGTGTTCATCGAGGTCAGCCCGCACCCGGTGCTGGCCATGCACATCGCCGCCACCGCCGGCGACGCCGTCGTCCAGCCCACGCTGCGCCGGGGCGAGGAGGAGGTGCACCGGCTGCGGCTGTCCATGGCCGAGCTGCACACCCGGGGCCTCGACCTGGACTGGGCCGGCGTGTTCACCGGTGCCCGGCGGGTGCCGCTGCCGACGTACGCCTTCCAGCGCGAGACCTACTGGGTGGACGGGGCCGTCGCCGCCCCGGCCCCCGCTCGCGCCGTCCCGGCCGTCGAGGCGGTGTCCGTCGAGGCCACCGGCCTCTCCGAGGCGGAGCTGTGGACGCTGGTGCGCGGCGAGGCCGCCGTGCTGCTCGGGCACGCCGACACCGCGCGGATCGGCGCCGACGACACCTTCAAGGAGCTCGGCTTCGACTCGGTGACGGCCGTGCAGCTGCGCGACCGGCTCAACACCGCGACCGGCCTGCAGCTGCCCGCCTCGCTCGCCTACGACCACCCGACCCCGGCCGCCGTGGTGAGGCGGATCCACGCGCTGTTCGCCGGGCCGGACGACGACCCGGCCCCGACCGCGGCCGCCCCCGCCGCGTCCGACGAGCCGATCGCGATCGTCGGCATGAGCTGCCGCCTGCCCGGCGGCGTCGCCACCCCCGAGGACCTGTGGCGCCTCGTCGCGGACGGCGCCGACGCGATCACCGGCTTCCCCGAGGACCGCGGCTGGCAGGTCGGCGCGGACGCCGACTTCGCCGCCGCCGGCGGCTTCCTGGCCGGCGCCTCCCACTTCGACGCCGGCTTCTTCCGGATCAGCCCGCGCGAAGCCCTCGCCATGGACCCGCAGCAGCGGCTCGCCCTGGAGACCGTCTGGGAGGCGCTGGAGAACGCCGGCCAGGATCCGGCCGGGCTGCGCCGCACCGACACCGCCGTGTTCCTCGGCGCGATGGCCCAGGACTACCTGCCGCGCCTTCAGGAGGTGTCCGGCAACCTCGCCGGCTACGCGCTGACCGGCGGCTCCGGCAGCGTGGTGTCCGGCCGGATCGCCTACACCCTCGGCCTGGAGGGGCCGGCCGTCACCGTCGACACCGCCTGCTCCTCCTCCCTGGTCGCCCTGCACCTGGCCGCCCAGTCGCTGCGCTCCGGCGACTGCTCGCTCGCCCTCGCGGGCGGCGTCACCGTGATGTCCACCCCCGGCATGTTCGTCGAGTTCGCCCGGCAGGGCGGGCTGGCCGGCGACGGCCGCTGCAAGGCCTTCGCCGAGGGCGCGGACGGCACCGGCTGGTCCGAGGGCGTCGGCGTGCTGGTGC
Source organism: Kitasatospora putterlickiae (assembly GCF_039527695.1). Taxonomy (NCBI): domain Bacteria; kingdom Bacillati; phylum Actinomycetota; class Actinomycetes; order Kitasatosporales; family Streptomycetaceae; genus Kitasatospora; species Kitasatospora putterlickiae. The sequence goes on along the minus strand of NZ_BAAAKJ010000142.1, from coordinate 15,960 downwards.
TGGAGCGGCTGTCCGACGCCCGCCGCAACGGCCGCCGGGTGCTGGCCGTGCTGCGCGGCAGCGCCGTCAACCAGGACGGCGCCAGCAACGGGCTGACCGCCCCCAACGGCCCCTCCCAGGAGCGGGTGATCCGCCAGGCCCTGGCCTCGGCGGGCCTCGCCGCGGCCGAGGTCGACGCCGTCGAGGCGCACGGCACCGGCACCGGCCTCGGCGACCCGATCGAGGCCCAGGCGCTGCTGGCGACCTACGGCCGCGACCGCGAGGAGCCGCTGTGGCTCGGCTCGCTGAAGTCCAACATCGGGCACACCCAGGCCGCCGCCGGCGTCGCGGGCGTGATCAAGATGGTCATGGCGATGCACCAGGGCGTGCTGCCCCGGACGCTGCACGCCGAGCAGCCCACCAGCAAGGTCGACTGGACGGCCGGCCAGGTGCGTCTGCTCGCCGAGCGGCGCGACTGGCCGGCGGCCGGCCGCCCGCGCCGGGCCGCGGTCTCCTCGTTCGGGATCAGCGGCACCAATGCGCACGTGATCATCGAGCAGGGTGACCCGGTCGAGGCCGCTCCGGCGGGCGCCGGGGAGCCCCGGGGCGAGCTGGTGTGGACGGTGTCCGCGCACAGTGCCAAGGCGCTCGCCGGGCAGGCCCGCAAGCTCGCCGGGGCCGTCGCCGCCGCCGACCCCGCCGATGTCGCGTTCTCCCTGGCCACCCGGCGCTCCGCCCTCGACCACCGCGCCGCGATCGTCGGCGCCGACCGGGCCGAACTGCTCGCCGGGCTGGAGGCGTTGGCCGAGGGCCGGCGCGACTCCGGCGTGGTCACCGGCCATGTCCCGGCGCCGCCCGTCGTCGGTGTCCTGTTCTCCGGCCAGGGCAGCCAACGCCTCGGCATGAGTCGTGAGCTGATCCCGGCGTACCCGGCGTTCGCCGCCGCCTGGCGCGAGGTCTGCGCGGCGCTCGACCCGCTGCTGGAGCACTCCCTCGACGAGGTCGTCGCCGCCGAGCCAGGGTCGGAGACGGCCGCTCTGCTCGACGACACCGCGATGACCCAGCCCGCACTGTTCGCCTTCGAGGTGGCCGCCTACCGGCTGCTCACCTCGCTCGGCGTCGAGCCCGCCATCGTCGTCGGCCACTCCATCGGCGA
>NZ_BAAAKJ010000142.1:7175-14802 GCF_039527695.1 Kitasatospora putterlickiae | reverse complement strand
CCCACGTCGCCGGCGTGTTCTCGCTCGACGACGCGGCCCGGCTGGTGGCTGCGCGGGGCCGCCTGATGGGCGCACTGCCGGCCGGCGGTGCCATGGTGGCCGTCCAGGCCGACGAGGACGAGGTCCGCGCCGCGCTGGCCGGGCACGAGCGCAACGCCTCCGTCGCCGCCGTCAACGGCCCCGCCGCCGTGGTGATCTCGGGCGTCGAGGAGGTCGTCACCGGGATCGCCGCCGCGCTGGCCGCGGACGGTCGCAAGACGACCCGGCTGCGCGTCTCGCACGCCTTCCACTCGCCGCTGATGGAGCCGATGCTGGAGGAGTTCCGGCGCGTCGCCGAGTCCGTCGCCTACGCGCCGCCGCGCCTCGCGGTGGTGTCCAACGTGACCGGCGCCGTCGCCGGGCCGGGCGAGCTGGAGCAGCCCGAGTACTGGGTGCGCCACGTGCGCGAAGCCGTGCGCTTCGCGGACGGTGTGACCGCCGCCGTGAAGGCCGGGGCCGAGGTGCTGGTCGAGGTCGGCCCGGACGGCGTGCTCGCCGCCATGGCCGCCGAGCCGCTCGCCGACGCCGGCCTGACCGCGATTCCGCTGGTCCGCAAGGGCCGCTCGGAGACCCGCTCGGCGGCGGAGGCCCTGGCCCGCCTGCACGTCGCCGGGGCGCCCGTCGACTGGCCGGCCCACCTGGCCGCCCTCGGGCGTACCGCCCGCCCCGTCGACCTGCCCACCTACGCCTTCGAGCCACAGCGCTACTGGGCGCGGCCCACCCCGCCGCGCGGTGACGTCGAGGGCGCCGGGCTGGCGGCGGTCGCGCACCCCTTCCTGTCCGCCGCCACCGAACTCGCCACCGGCGAGCAGATCGCCTACAGCGGCCGGATCGACCTCGCCGCCGACGGCTGGCTGGCCGATCACGCCATCTTCGGCAACGCCGTCTTCCCCGGCGCGGCCCTGGTCGAGATGGTGCTGCGCGCCGTCGAGGGCACCGGCTGCCGGGCCGTCGAGGAACTGACCCTGCACGCGCCGCTGACCTTCGCGGCCGGCGCCGTCCAGGTGCAGGTTCTGGTCGGCGAGGCGGAACCGTCCGGCCGCCGCCCGGTCGGCGTGCACTCCCGTCCGGTGGCCGCCGGCTCCGGTCCCTGGACCCGGCACGCGGCCGGCTACGCCGTCCCGCGGGTCTCCGCCGCAGCGCCCACGGCGCGGGTGTGGCCGCCGCAGGACGCCGTCGAGGTGGACCTGTCCGGCTTCTACCCGGAGCTGGCCGACCGCGGATTCGGCTACGGCCCGGCCTTCCGGGGCCTGCGCGCGCTGTGGCGCGGCGGGGACGAGGCCTACGGCGAGGTCCAGCTGCCCGAGGGAGTGCCGCACGCCACCGACGGTTTCTCGGTGCACCCGGCGCTGTTCGACGCCGCCCTGCACCCGCTGCTGGCGCTGCTCGCCACGGACGACCCGGAGCGCACGGTCCTGCCGTACTCCTGGTCCGGTGTCACCTGCCACGCGCGCGGCACCGGCCGGCTGCGGGTACGGGTCGCCCGGCTCGGTGACACCGAGGTGTCGGTGGCGATCACCGAGGCGGACGGCACGCCCGTGCTGACCGTCGACTCGCTGGCCCTGATGCCCGCCTCGGCGGCCCAGCTGGCCCGGGGCGCCGTGGCCGACTCGCTGTTCGCCGTGCGCTGGGCGCCGGTCGAGCCGGGCTCCGAGAGGTCCGGGGGGTCCGTCGAGCTGGTGCACGTCGAGGCGCGGACGGACGGCGATGTGCCCGGGTCCGTACGGGCGAGCGCCCGCGCGGCCCTGGAGCTGGTGCAGCGGCGCCTCGCCGAGCCCCAGGAGCGCCCACTGGCCGTCGTGACCCGGGGCGCCGTCGCCGCCCTTACCGGCGAGACGCCCGACCTGGCCCTCGCGGCCGTGTGGGGTCTGATCCGCTGCGTCCAGATCGAGTACGGCGAGGGCTTCGTCCTCGTCGACACCGACGGCAGCGAGGAGTCGCGGCGCGCCCTGGAGACCCTGGACGCGAGCGCGTCCCAGCTGGTGATCCGCCGGGGCCGGGTCTACGCCCAGCGCCTCGTCCCGGCCGCCGCCGCGACCACCGCCCGGCCGGAGTGGGACCCGAACGGGACGGTGCTGCTCACCGGCGCCACCGGTGGCCTCGGCACCCTGTTCGCCCGGCACCTGGTCACCGAGCACGGCGTGCGCCGACTGCTGCTGCTCAGCCGCTCAGGAGCCGCCGAACTCGCCGAGGAGCTCACCGGATTGGGTGCCGAGGTCACCCACGCGGCCTGCGACGTCTCCGACGCCGGGGCGCTCTCCGCGCAGCTGGCGCTGATCCCGGACGAGGCGCCGCTGACCGCCGTGGTGCACATGGCGGGCGTGCTCGCCGACAGCGCCGTGGAGACCATGACGCCGGACCGGATCGACCGGGTCTTCGCGCCCAAGGCCGACGCCGCCTGGCACCTGCACGAGCTGACCAAGGACCTCGACCTGTCGGCCTTCGTGCTGTTCTCCTCCGTCGTCGGCGTGGTCGGCAACGCCGGCCAGGCCAACTACGCGGCCGCCAACGCCTTCCTCGACGCCCTCGCCGAACACCGTGTCGCCGCCGGCCTGCCCGCGCTCGCCCTGGCCTGGGGCCCGTGGGAACTCGGCATGGCCGGCACCCTCGGCCAGGCCGATCTGGCCCGCTTCCGGCGCCACGGCATGACGCCGCTGACCGCCGGGAAGGGCACCGCCCTGTTCGACGCGGCGCTCGTCTCCGAGGAACCGTTGCAGCTGCCCGTGCAGCTCGACCGTAGCGCGCTGCGCCAGGACACGGTGCCCGAGCTGCTGCGCACCGTGCTCCGGGGCGGTGCCGTCGCCGCGCCCGTCGCCGCGGACCTCGCCGACGAGCCCGCCGAGGAGGAGGACGGCGCGTCCCCGATGGCCCGCCGGCTGGCCGGGCTCGCCGAGGAGGAGCAGCGCGAGCAACTCGTGGCCCTGCTGCTGGAGACGGCGGTGACGGTGCTCGGCTACGCGTCCGTCGACGACATCGACGCCGACATGTCGTTCCAGGAGATCGGGTTCGACTCGCTCAGCGGCGTCGAGTTCCGCAACCAGGTCAAGGCGGAGACCGGCGTGCACGTGCCGGCCACGGTGATCTACAACTACCCGACGCCCGCCGCCCTGGCGGAGCGCGTGCGGGAGCTGCTGTTCCCCGAGCCGGAGGCCGACGAGGACACCGCCGACCTGGACGGCGAGTTCGACGACGGGGACGACTACGACGAGATCGACGACCTCGACCTTGAGGCGCTCGTGCAGCGGGCGAACTCCTGAAGCCCCCCCGCCGCACACCCCCGCCCGACCTGGAAAGTGAGTCATGAAGCCTGAAGACCTGAAGGCCGTGCGCGCGTTCGTCAAGGAGCACCTGGACGGCCGCCACGTGGAACTGGACACCTTCGCGGAGAAGCCCTCGGACGTCTACGACAGGTTCCGGGACACCGGACTGGCCAACTGGTGGCTGCCCGAGTCCCTGGGGGGCCGGGGCCTGAGCCTGGAGGACGGCGTCGAGATCGTCAACGAACTCGCCTACGGCGACGCCGGTGTGGCGTTCACGCTGTTCATCTCGGTGCTGGGCACCAGCATGGTGGAGCTGTACGGCTCGCAGGAGCTGAAGGAGCGCTACCTCCGGCCGATGGCCGAGCGGGGCTCGTTCTGCGCGACGCTGGGCAGCGAGCAGACGGCCGGCAGCGAACTCGCCAAGATCGGCACCGTGGTGGCCGTGGACGGCGAGGAACTCGTCGTCACCGGGGAGAAGTTCTTCTCCACCAACACCGACTTCGCCGACTTCCTGCTCGTCGTCGGCCGTTCGGCCGAGGACCCGGAGCAGTCCGCCATGGTGCTGATCCCGCGCGACACCCCCGGCGTCGAGGTCGTCAAGCGCTGGGACGTCATCGGCCTGCGCGCCTCCTACACCTACCAGGTCAGCCTCAAGGACTGCCGCGTCCCCGTCGCCAACCGCCTGGAGGGCTCGGGCCTGCGGCTGCTGGAGATCGGCCTCAACGCCAGCCGCATCCTGATCGCCGCCACCGCGCTCGGGATCGCCCGCCGCGTCCGTGACCACTGCATGACCTACGCCAAGACCAAGCCGCTGCGCGACGGTGTCCTGCTGGACAGCCCCGTGTTCGCGGCCAAGCTCGGGCAGATGGAGATGCGGATCGACGTCATGAAGAGCCATCTGCTGCGCGCCGCCCGGGAGTACGACGCGATCACGGCGAACCCGAAGGCCGCGGACGTGTTCCACCGGCAGGGCACCCTCAAGTCCGCGCTGACCGCCAAGATGTTCTGCGGCCAGACGGGTTGGGAGGTGGCGAGCGTCGGCTCGGAGATGTTCGGCGGGCTCGGGTACACCGACGAGCTGCCGATCGGCAAGCTGGTCCGGGACATGCGCTACGTCTCGGTCGTGGAGGGCGGCGACGACGTCCTGCGCGACCTGGTGTTCAGCCGGTACGTGATCCCGGTGCCGCGCCGCACCTGACGACCGAACCGGGCCGGGCCCGAACTCCCCTCACTGGACAGGGGAGTTCGGGCCCGGCCGTTCGCGCCCGGGTGCCCTGACCGCGGGCGTCGCCGGTCACCCGGGTCAGCGGACCCGGGGCACCTCGGCCTCGAAGAGAGCGGTGCAGCCGCGCACGGTGAGCTCGTGCTCGGGGAAACGGGCGGCCAGCTCGGCGCGCAGATCGTCGAGCGAGTCCTCGGCGTTGTGCATGATCCCGCGCTTGTTCCAGGCCCCCAGCACGGTGCGGGCGAGCGCCCCCACCGGCACGCCCTTCATCAGCACGGTGGCCCCGAAGATCCGCCCGCCGGGCTTCACGCAGGCCGCCACGTTGTCGAACACCCTGGCCTTCGCGCGGATGTCACCCGGCACGCAGTGCAGCAGGAAGTTCATCGACGCCGAGCCGAACTCCCGCCCGGGCAGCGGCAGGGGCTCCAGCGCGTTGGCCCGGACGGTCCTGACGTCGAAGCGGGCCAGGCGGGCCGCCGCGTGCTTCAGCGAGTGCTCGTTCAGGTCGGCCAGCGTGATGGCCTGTCCCGGGGCGGTCCGGCAGTGGTCCAGGAAGTAGCCGGTCCCCACCCCGAGGTCCAGGTGGTTCGCCGAGATGTTGCGGTCGAACATGCCGACCACCTCGGACACCGGGACCCGGAACAGGAAACGGCAGTTGAACTGGAAGGCCGCCAGGTCGTACGCGCGCAGCGTCGACGGGTTGTACATGGCCTGCCCGGCGATGACCTGATCGGAGTGCGAAACTGACACGTGGAACCTCCGGCCCGGGCGGTGACTGCGTCTCAGCACCGACTATACGCGCCGGAAGTGACCGGAAGTGAGTGGATCCGACGCGCCGGCCGGGGGGGTGCCGGCCTGTGGGAACGACAGGACGCCGAACGTCGTCCCCACAGGTCGCGGGCGCCGCTACAGGTCGTAGTAGAGCTCGAACTCGTGCGGGTGGGGGCGGAGGGCGATGGGGGCGATCTCCTGGGTGCGCTTGAAGTCGATCCAGGTCTCGATGAGGTCCGGAGTGAAGACGTTGCCGGCGAGGAGGTACTCGTGGTCGGCTTCGAGGGCCTCCAGGACGGCAGGGAGGGAGGTGGGGACCTGGGGGACGTTGGCGTGGTCCTCGGGGGCCAGTTCGTAGAGGTCCTTGTCGACCGGCTCCAGGGGTTCGATCTTGTTCTTGACGCCGTCCAGGCCGGCCATCAGCATGGCGGCGAAGGCCAGGTAGGGGTTGGAGGAGGGGTCGGGGGCGCGGAACTCGATGCGCTTGGCCTTGGCGTTGGAGCCGGTGATGGGGATGCGGATCGCGGCGGAGCGGTTGCGCTGGGAGTAGACCAGGTTGACCGGGGCCTCGAAGCCGGGCACCAGGCGGTGGTAGGAGTTCACCGAGGGGTTGGTGAAGGCGAGCAGGGACGGGGCGTGCTTGAGCAGGCCGCCGATGTAGTAGCGGGCCATGTCGGAGAGGCCCGCGTAGCCCTGCTCGTCGTAGAAGAGCGGTGAGCCCTCGCTCCACAGCGACTGGTGGACGTGCATGCCCGAGCCGTTGTCGCCGAAGATCGGCTTGGGCATGAAGGTGGCCGTCTTGCCGCTGCGCCAGGCGACGTTCTTGATGATGTACTTGAACAGCATCAGGTCGTCGGCGGCGTGCAGCAGGGTGTTGAACCTGTAGTTGATCTCCGCCTGGCCGGCCGTGCCGACCTCGTGGTGCTGGCGCTCGACCTCCAGGCCGGCCCTGGCCAGTTCCAGGGACATCTCGGCGCGCAGGTCGGCGAAGTGGTCGACGGGCGGGACGGGGAAGTAGCCGCCCTTGTACTTGACCTTGTAGCCCCGGACGTCGCCCTCGGTGGAGCCGCTGTTCCAGGCGCCGGCCTCGGAGTCGATGTGGTAGTACGAGGCGTTGGCGCTGGTGTCGAAGCGGACCGAGTCGAAGACGTAGAACTCGGCCTCGGGGCCGAAGAACGCGGTGTCCGCGATGCCGGAGGAGGCGAGGTAGGCCTCGGCCTTCCTGGCGACGTTGCGCGGGTCGCGGCTGTAGGCCTCGCCGGTCACCGGGTCCTGGATGAAGAAGTTGATGTTGAGGTGCTTCTCCTGGCGGAACGGGTCCAGCCGGGCCGTGGCGAGATCGGGGACCAGGCCCATGTCGGACTCGTGGATGGCCTGGAAGCCGCGGATCGACGAGCCGTCGAACATCAGGACCTCGGACGGGTCGAACGTCGCCGCGGGTACGGAGAAGTGCTGCAAGACGCCCGGCAGGTCGCAGAAGCGGACGTCGACGAACTTCACGTCGTTGTCCTGGATGAACTGCTTCACTTCGGCGGCGTTGTTGAACATCCATCCTCCTCGGTGTTGCGAATGGGGCTCACCCTAGGAACGGGCCGTTTCCGATCGGTGACCCAGTCTTTTCCTGCATGTTAACGGGCGGGCGGCAAAGGTGGACGGGATCGGACAAAGCGCCTTGCCGTGGCAGGTGGGGCCGGTGTTGTGGTCTAGACCATTGAGGGGCGGCGGGGCAAGGCCGGCGGCGGCCGGTTCACTCTCCGGTGGCGGGTCCGGCGGGTCCGGCGGGGAGGCGGTGGCCGTTCCCGGTGTTCGCCCGGTTAATGTGGATTCGTGGACACCAGAGAAGCGTTGGGATCGTGGATCGACGGCCCGAAGGCGGCCGCCGAGAAGATGGGGGCCGACTTCGGCCACCGCGGTGAGCGCCTCGGACTGCCCAAGGAGGGCCCGGGCTCGATCGCCGGCCCCGGCCGCCGGATGGGCGCGCTGTTCGTCGACGGGTGGCTGGTCGCCCTGGTCGCCTACGGGCTGATCGGCAAGGGCTCCGCGGCCTCGGCGAACATGTGGACCACCCCGCTGTTCTTCGCCGTCACCGTGCTGCTGCTCGCCACCACCGGGACGACCTTCGGCAAGCGGCTGTTCGGGCTGCGGGTCGTCCGCCTGGACGGCCGCCGGGCGAGCATCCCGCAGGTCATGCTGCGCACCCTGCTGCTCTGCCTGGTGGTGCCCGCGCTGGTCTGGGACCGGGACACCCGGGGGCTGCACGACAAGGCGGTCGGCACCGTCGAGGTGCGGATCTGAGACCCGTCGGGCCGCAGGGCGGCCGAACGACGAACGG
>NZ_BAAAKJ010000142.1:0-7168 GCF_039527695.1 Kitasatospora putterlickiae | reverse complement strand
TCTCGTGCTGTCGACGGGGGAGGGGCTCAGCGAACCTGGCCGCCCTTGGGCATCCGGGCGCCCTTGGGCATCGGGCCCTTGGGGATGGGCGCCTTGGAGAGCAGGTCGCCCAGCGCGCGCAGGCGGTCGTTGGTCTCGGTGACCTGGGCGGGCGTGATGGCGCGCGGCAGACGCATCAGGTGGATCTGCAGCTTCTTGAGCGGGACCTCGTCCGGGCCGTCGCCCACCACGATGTCGTGCACCGGCACGTCGCCGACGACCCGGGCCATCTTCTTCTTCTCCGACGCGAGCAGCTGGCGCACCCGGTTCGGGTTGCCCTCACCGATCAGCGCGATGCCGGCCCGGCCCACGGCGCGGTAGACCGCGTCCTGGCTGCGGGTGACCGCCACCGGGGTGGTGTTCGCGCTCCAGCCGCGCCGGATGTTGTTCAGCACCGCCGCGACGGCGCCCGGCTGGCCCTCCATCTGCCCGAACGCGGCACGCTCGGCCCGGCGCCCGAAGACGATCGCCATGGCCAGGAAGGCCACGATGAAGCCCAGGATGCCCAGGTAGACGGGGTGCTCGATCGCGAAGCCGATGGCGAGGAACACGCCGAAGGTCAGCAGGCCGACGCCGGCGATGATCAGGCCGATCTTGGTGTCGACCTTCTTGGTCATGGTGTACGCCAGACGGATCTGCTTCAGCCGTCCGGGGTTCTCGGATGTTTCCCTCGCCATAACGCTCATGGTACGTGGCGTGGGCACGGGATATCCAAGCCCGGGTGCCCGTTCGCTCCGAACCGTGACCCGGGTGACGCTACGGAAGCGGCCCGCGGTGCCGCGAACCACCCGCTGTCACCCCCGGCGCCGGTGCGTCGTCGTGCCGGCGGTCGGCCGCGTACCGGCGGTTCTCGCACACCGCCGCCCAGGCGTTCCGCCGGGCCTGCCGCTGCCCGCCGGACAGCAGGACGCTCTCGGCGAACCGCAGCGCGACCCCCACCGACCGGATCCGCATCCGCATGCCGAACAGCTCCCCTCGTGGCCGTAGCCGTGGCTGAGAAGAATCGAACAACCGTGACGGGTTCATCGTCACCACCCCGTGTTACCAGTCCGTGACCTGGCGGTCAAAGCGTGATGAACGCGGAAGGGCGGAGCCGAGGCTCCGCCCTTCGAATGGCTCAAACACGCCGCTCAAGCGCGCCTGAGCACGGCCGGTCGGGTCAGACCGAGGCCTGCTCGCGACGCTCCAGCGCCTGCCGGTACAGCCGTCCGGCGCGGTACGACGAGCGGACCAGCGGACCGGACATGACCCCGGCGAAGCCGAGCTCCTCGGCCTCCTCCTGCAGCTCGACGAACTCCTGCGGCTTCACCCACCGCTCCACCGGGTGGTGGCGCAGCGACGGGCGCAGGTACTGGGTGATGGTGATCAGCTCGCAGCCGGCCCCGACCAGGTCGGCCAGCGCCTGGCTGACCTCCTCGCGGGTCTCGCCCATGCCCAGGATCAGGTTGGACTTGGTGACCAGCCCGGCGGCGCGCGCCTGGGTGATGACGTCCAGCGAGCGCTCGTAGCGGAAGGCCGGGCGGATCCGCTTGAAGATCCGCGGCACCGTCTCGACGTTGTGCGCCAGCACCTCGGGGCGGGACGAGAAGACCTCGGCCAGCTGCTCCGGCACCGCGTTGAAGTCCGGGATCAGCAGCTCGACGCCGGTGCGGCCGCCCTCGCGGCCGGCGGTCATCGCGTGCACCTGGCGCACGGTCTCGGCGTACAGCCAGGCGCCGCCGTCCGGCAGGTCGTCGCGGGCGACACCGGTGATGGTGGCGTAGTTGAGGTCCATGGTGACGATGGACTCGGCGACCCGGCGCGGCTCGTCCCGGTCGAACTCGGCGGGCTTGCCGGTGTCGATCTGGCAGAAGTCGCAGCGGCGGGTGCACTGGTCACCGCCGATGAGGAAGGTCGCCTCGCGGTCCTCCCAGCACTCGAAGATGTTGGGGCAGCCGGCCTCCTGGCAGACCGTGTGCAGCCCCTCCTTCTTCACCAGCGACTGGAGGGCGTTGTACTCCGGGCCCATCTTCGCGCGGGTCTTGATCCACTCGGGCTTCCGCTCGATGGGGGTCTCGCTGTTGCGGACCTCCAGGCGGAGCAGCTTCCTGCCGTCGGGTGCGACAGCGGACACGTGCGACTCCTAGAACTAGACGGGGTACCCCCAGGGTACGCCTGTGCTTGTACGGCCTTCGCCGGGGCCGGGGCCCCGCAATCGCAGGGCAACAGGGCTACCGGCAGGTAGATTCCCGGGGATCCTTCCCGGGACCGGCCCGGGATCCGCCCGGGGGCGGGAAGCCTCAGCGGCCGGCGGCCGGTTCCGGCAGTTCGGCGAACACCTCGGCCAGGTGCTTCTCGACCAGCGGCACCGCCTCCGGGACGGTGAAGTCCCGGCCCAGCTCGCCGGCCAGCGAGGCGACCCCGGCGTCCCGGATGCCGCACGGCACGATCTTGTCGAACCAGGTCATGTCCGGATCGCAGTTCAGCGCGAAGCCGTGCATGGTCACCCCGCGCGCGACCCGGACGCCGATCGCGGCCAGCTTGCGGTCGTCACCGCGCTGCCCGGCGTTGGAGGGCGCGTACTCGGGACCGGCCAGCCGCGGGTCGATGCCCAGCGGCAGGCCCATCCGCAGGGTGAGCTTGCCGATGTCCACCACCTGCTCCGGGTCCACCACCGCGTCCGGGATGGAGCGGCCCAGCACCCAGACGCCGCTGCGGCCCTCGACCCGGGTGGTCTCCACGCCCAGCGCGCCGCAGGTGCGGATCAGCGCCTCCTCCAGCCGCCGCACGTACGCGATCACGTCGATCGGGTCCGGCAGCTTGACGATCGGGTAGCCGACCAGCTGGCCGGGGCCGTGCCAGGTGATCTCGCCGCCCCGGTTGACCTCGACCACGGGGGTGCCGTCCAGCGGCAGGTCGGCCGGGTTGGTGCGCTTGCCCATGGTGTAGACGGGCTGGTGCTCCAGCAGCAGCACCGTGTCCGGGATCTCGTCCGCGACCCGCAGGGCGTGCAGCCGCTGCTGCTCCTCCCAGGCCTCCTGGTACGGGACGGCGCCCTCGCCCGTGCCCATGCGTATGAACCGCACGTTCTCGCTCACCGCTGCTCCTTGCCAGGCGTTCGAGACCAACCTCGCCACTGTACGCCCGCCCGCCGGGGAACCGTCCCGGCCCCTCTCCCCGGTCGGCCCCGCCCGCCGGACCGGTCCCGCTCAGCGGCCGGACAGCAGCTGGAGCCGCAGTGCCAGCTGGAGCTCCAGGGAGCGCTCGGGACCGTTCCAGTCCCGGCCCAGCAGCACCTCGACCCGGTCCAGCCGCTGCACCACGGTGTTCACGTGGACGTGCAGCTCGTCCTTGGCCCGGGTCAGGCTGCCCCCGCAGTCGAAGTACGCGCGCAGGGTGCGGACCAGTTCGGTGCCGCGCCGGGCGTCGTACTCCAGCAGCGGGCCCAGGGTCGCGCGGACGAAGCCCGCCACGTCGTGGCCGTCGCCGAGCAGCACGCCCAGGAAGCCGAGCGCCCGCGCCGAGCCGCCCTCGCCGGAGCGGCCGAGCACCCGCAGCGCCCGGACGCAGCGCAGCCCCTCGGCGTACGCGGCGGCCAGCGCGACCGGTCCGGCGGCGGGACGGCCGGTGCCCACGGTGACCGGGAACCCGGCCAGCCGGGCCAGCCGCTCGGCGGCCTGTCCGGCGACCCGCTGAGCGGCGTCCCCCTCACCCGGCCCGCCGTCCCCGCCGTCCGGGACCAGCAGCACCACCGCCTCCCCGTGCTCCGCGCTGATCCCGCGCGAGCCGAACAGGTACCGCCCGGCCGCGCCCGCCAGCCGGGAGTGGGCGCCGGCGTCCCGCACGTCGCCCGGCTCCGCGACCAGCACCAGGTGCGGGCGGCCGAGGTCCACACCGAGCCGCCGGCCGCGCGCGGTCAGCCCGGCCGGGTCCCGGTCCGGGGCGGTGAGCAGGTCGGCCAGCAGCTCGCCGCGGACCCGGTTCTCGGTCTCGGCGACCGAGCGCCGCAGCAGCAGGAGCAGCGCGGTCACCACACCGGCCCGCTCGAACAGCCGGCGGTCGGCGTCGTCGAGGTCGGGGCGCCCGCGCAGCACCAGCGTGCCGAGCTGCTCCTGCCCGGCCAGGACCGCGCACACCCAGGCCTCGCCGTGCCGCACCGATCGCCCCTCGGCCCGGGACGCGGCCGCCGCCTCGGCCGGTCCGGTGCCCGGGGCGGCGGCCGGTCCGGCCAGCGGTTCGCCCTCGGCGTCCAGGACGGCTATCCCGCCGCCGAGCAGGGCGGCCACCGCCGCGGCGACGTCCGGCACCTCGGCCCCGCGCAGCACCAGGTCGGTGAGCCGGTCGTGGCCCCGCTCGGCGCGCTGGACGGCGGCGGAGTGGGCGCGGATCAGCTCGTTGGCGCTGTTCAGCTCGGTGAGCGCGGCCCGGGCGTCGGCCAGCGACTTGGCGGTGTCCAGCGCGATCGCGGCGTGCGCGGCCAGCGTGCAGAGCAGCGCGACCTCGTCGGGGGAGAAGGCGCGCGGTGAGCGGTCGGCGGCGAACAGCACGCCGATCACCCGGTCGCCGAGCAGCAGCGGCACGCCGATGATCGCCACCAGGCCCTCGTCGAGCACCCCCGCGTCGATGCTGCCGGTGTGGTGGAAGCGGTCGTCGGCGCGGTAGTCGGGGGTGGCGTACGGGCGGGCGGTCTGCGCGACCAGGCCGCCGAGGCCGTCGCCGAGGCTGAGTCGCAGGGTCTGGAAGAGCACCGACACCGAGCCGTCGGTGACCCGCATGTAGGTGTCGCCGGCGGCCTCGTCCGGGAGGGTCAGGTAGGCGGTGTCGGTGCCGAGCAGCATCCGGGCCCGCCGGACGATCGCCTGCAGCACGGCGTCCAGGTCGCGCGAGGCGGCGAGGTCGCCGGCGGTGTCGAACAGCGCCGTCAGCTCGGCCTCCCGGCGCCGGTGCTGGCGCATCGTGCGGTGGACCCGCAGCGCCTGCCAGGTGGCGTCGTCGATCTCGCTCAGCACCGCGGCCGGCGCGCCCTGCCGGCGGGCGTCGGCCAGCACGTCGGCGAAGTCCTCGGTGGCGGCGCCGGAGGCGAGCAGGTCCAGCAGGCGCCGGAGCGCGGGCGCCGAGCTGGAGTGGAGGTCGTTCATGGTGCGGCCGCCCATCGACAGTGGGTGTACGTGCCCCGGGGAGGGAAGCGAGATCGTAGCCGCTCGGCCCGGCCGGTCGTCGGCGGCCGGCGCGCGTGCGGCGGTGCGCGTTCGGTGGTGCGCGCCGACCGCCGGACCCGCCCCGTCACGACCGCGGGGCCGGCGTCCTCAGCGGGCCGTCCAGGCGCCGTCGAGCGGGAGCGAGGCACCGGTGAGGGAGGAGGCGTGGGGCAGGCAGAGGTGGAGGGCGAGCCGGGCGACCTCCTCGGGTTCGATGAGGCGCTTGACGGCGGTGCGCTCCAGCAGGACGCGCTCGACCACCTCCTCCTCGGGGATGCCGTGGGCGCGGGCCTGGTCGGCGATCTGGTGCTCCACCAGGGGGGTGCGGACGTAGCCGGGGTTGATGCAGTTGCTGGTGACGCCGTGCGGGGCGCCCTCCAGCGCGACGGTCTTGCTGAGGCCCTCCAGGGCGTGCTTGGCGGTCACGTAGGCGGACTTGAAGGGGCTCGCCCGCAGGCCGTGCACGGAGGAGATGTTGACCACCCGGCCCCACCCGCGCGCGTACATGTGGGGGAGGGTGCGGCGCAGGATGCGGAACGGCGCCTCGACCATCACCCGCTGCATCAGCGCGAACCGGTCGGGCGGGAACTCGTGGACCGGGGCGACGTGCTGGAGGCCGGCGTTGTTGACCACGATGTCGGCGTCGGCCGGCAGCGCCTCCACCGCCTCCGGGTCGGCGAGGTCGGCGACGTGCGCCACACCACCGATCCGCTCGGCGAGCCGGTGGGCCGGGTCGGCGGCGAGGTCGACGACGTAGACCCGGGCGCCGGCCGTGGCGAGGGCCTCGGCACAGGCCCGGCCGATGCCCGAGGCGGCTCCGGTGACCAGCGCGGTGCGGCCGTCGAGCGGTCGGGCTGAAGTGGTGTCCATGGCCGAGAACGGTAGGAATCCGGCGGTCGCGCTCCTATGTGGCGGACCCCTACAGCACCCCGCTGAACTGTGGTGTTCCCCCCTATCACACCGCTGTCGCGGCCGTCGGGTCGGCGGACGCCCTCGAAGCCAAACCCATCCTGAGGTGCCTTCCCCACAATGGGCGCGGATGCTTCACCCGTTCGGAGGATTGCTCGGTCAGAACCACCCATAGCGCCCGAATGCTCGCTACATTCACGCCGATTCCCGACAGGGGGCGTCGCCACAGGCAGCCGAACCGCTGGTGGAGCCGGTGCGGCGTCCGAGAGGTGTTGACTGACTATGCCCCAAAGGCCTGCAACCGACAGCCCGGCGTACGGACCGCTCGACCCGCTCGACCAGCACCGGGGTCCGGTCGGCCGGTCCCTTCCGGACGCCCCCGAAGCCCCGACCGCCGCCGAGGACCTGCGGCTGCCCGAGCAGGCCACACCCGCCGACCGGCTCGTGCCCGAACGCCACGCTCCGGAGCACCACACCCCACCCGAGCACCACGCCCCCGAGCGCCACGCGCAGCCCGAGCGGCACACGTCCGAGCGCCACCAGGCGGCCGGCACCACCCAGAACCTCCAGCTCGCCGCGCTGATCGAGGAGGCCGGCTTCTCGCACGCGGGCCTCGCCCGCCGGGTCGACCAGCTCGGCCTGGAGCACGGCCTCGACCTGCGCTACGACAAGACCTCCGTCACCCGCTGGCTGCGCGGCCAGCAGCCGCGCGGCGCCACCCCGGCGCTGATCGCCGAGGTGTTCACCCGCCGGCTCGGCCGCCGCCTCACCGCCCAGGACCTCGGCCTGGACGCCTGCGCCCCGGTCTACGCCGGCCTGGAGTTCGCCGAGACGCCGCAGGAGGCGGTGGACATCGTGGCGAGCATGTGGCGCAAGGACAACGGACCGCAGTCCGAGCTGCGCCGGATCGCCTTCACCCCGGCCGGCCTGGTGGTGCCCAGCCGGGACTGGCTGATCGGCCGCACCGACGAGCGGGTCGCCAGGGACGGCTCCACGCTGGCCCGGCCCGACCCCGGAACCGGGGCGCCGTCCGCCGGGCCGCC
>NZ_BAAAKJ010000141.1:6547-8692 GCF_039527695.1 Kitasatospora putterlickiae | reverse complement strand
GGGTGGAGGGGGTGGCCGAGGCCCCGCGCCCGCTGTACGACCTGCGCGGCGGCGACGCCTACTACATCGGCGGCAGCAGCCGCTGCTCGATCGGCTTCCCGATCACCCGGGGGACCACCCAGGGCTTCGTCAGCGCGGGCCACTGCGGCCGGACCGGCGCCACCACGACCGGTTCCAACCGGGCCGCCCAGGGCAGCTTCCAGGCCTCGGTGTTCCCGGGCAACGACATGTCCTGGGTCGCCGCCAACAGCAGCTGGACGGCCACCCCGTACGTGACCGGCGCGTCCGGTGCGGTCAGCGGCTCGGTGCAGCAGCAGGTCGGCGCCTCGGTCTGCCGTTCCGGATCCACCACCGGCTGGCACTGCGGCACCATCCAGCAGCACGGCACCAGCGTCACCTACCAGGAGGGCACCGTCTCCGGCGTGACCCGGACCAACGTGTGCGCCGAACCCGGTGACTCGGGCGGCTCGTTCATCTCCGGGACGCAGGCGCAGGGCGTGACCTCCGGCGGCACCGGCAACTGCTCGCAGGGCGGCACCACCTACTACCAGCCCGTCAACCCGATCCTCCAGGGCTACGGGCTGACGCTGAAGACGAACTCGTCGGGCCCCGGCCCCGGCCCCGGTCCGGGCACCCCCGGCGGCACCTGGTCGGCCGGCACCGTCTACCAGGCCGGTGACACGGTGACCTACGGCACCACCTCCTACCGCTGCCTCCAGGGCCACCAGGCGATCGTCGGCTGGGAGCCGCCGAACGCCCCGGCGCTCTGGCAGACCGCGTAGGGCCCGCGCCCTTCCGCGGGACGACGACGCGACGGCGGGCCGGCGGTGTGAGAAGTTGGACGGAGGCGAACCACCTAGGAGGCCCGATGTCCTCGAAGCGCCGCCGCAAGAAGAAGGCCCGCCGCAAGGGCGCCAACCACGGCAAGCGGCCCCAGTGCTGAAGCAGCGCTGAGCCGGTGTCGCAGCGCCGCGCCGGTCCGGACACCCCGTCCGGACCNCCCGTCCGGACCGGCGCGGCGGCGTTCACGCCCCGGGCGCGTAGAACAGGCTCGCCATGGGCGCGCGGACGCTCCAGCCGAGGGCGGAGTACAGCGCCCGCCCCTCGGGGGTGGCGACCAGGATGCCGGTGGTGGCGCCGGCGCGGTGTCCGGCGTCCCGCAGGGCCCGCATCACCAGTGAGCCGAGCCCCCGGCGGCGGTGTCCGGGATCGGTCTCGATCTGGTCGGCGACGGCGGTCGCCCCGGTGACGGCGAGCTGGCCGCGCGCGGCGTAGTGGCCGTCCCCGGTGCGGACCAGCACCCGGAACACGCCACCGCGCCACCAGCCGGTGAGCGTGTACCCGGCGGGCACCACCGGGCGCTCGGCGGCCAGCGGGACGGTCATCAGATAGCCGGGCAGGTCGTACCGCCAGCCGGGGCCGAGCCAGGGGCGGACGGTGTCCTCGTCGGCGAAGAGCTTCAGCCAGGTGCCCGGCGCGGTGGTGGCCGCCACCAGCTTCCGGACGTCGGCCTCGACGGGGTCCGGCAGGACGTGCCGGGCCACCTGCTTCGGCTGCCCGACGTCGACGCTCCACCCCCAGGGCTCGTCCACCGGGTCGGCCGCGCCCCGCGACACGATCCAGCCCTCGACCCAGGCCCGCACCAGCTCATTGACGGTGGGCTCGTCCACCCGCCACCCCCTGTAAGAGTCATTCGTCGAGTTGACATATTACTCGGATCCGATCGGCGGTGGGCACCGGCCACCCGCCGGGCGGACCCGTCGCACGCACCGGGGTGAATACGTCCACGTTCGGCCTCCTCGACCTGATTTGTCGGATTATCAGACGGCATACTGCACCCATATGGTCACCGTGGGTAGCATTCTGATTTCTCTACGTACTCGGCCCACGGTTTCCTCCCCCCACCGCGTCACACCGGACCGTTCAGCCGAAGGGAACCGTCATGAGGAGCTGTCCACCCACCAGCGGGCGTGAGCGAAGACACCACGGAAGGATCGGAATCCGCGAGCGCCTCACCCGCGCCGCGCTCCCGCTCCTCCTGACCCTCGCCACCGCGTCCGCCTCCTTCACCGCCCCCGCGGTGGCGCACGCGGCGTCCACTCCCGCCGCCGCCGGCGGCCAGGCCGTCGCCGACCACGGCGCCGA
>NZ_BAAAKJ010000141.1:2682-6525 GCF_039527695.1 Kitasatospora putterlickiae | reverse complement strand
CGTGACGCTGACGAAGACCGGAACCGACGTCAACACCGGCAGCACCACCCAGACCAGCCACGGTGACACCGTCCGCTGGGTCGTCTCCGCGACCAACCCGGAGGGCGCCCCGGTCAGCACCACCATCACCGACGCGATCCAGGGCGGACCGGGCAGCACGCCGCAGGCCCAGACCTACGTCCCCGGGTCGCTCCAGGCACCCCCCGGCTTCACCAGGCAGTGGTCCACCGACGGCGGTACGAACTTCGCCGGCACCGACCAGGGCACCGCCACCAACGTCGTCCAGGCGACCAACCCGACGCTCGCGTCGCCGGCGACCGGCGCGGTGGTCCAGATCCCGCCGCCGTTCACCCCGGTCAACACGGCCACCGGCGGCGACGGCTTCACCCCGATCCTCTACACCGCCACCATCAACGGCGTCCCCACGCCCGAGATCTGGAACATCTACCACCACGGCTTCTCCAACACGGCCAGCGTGTTCTGCACCGACCTGCTCACCAACGCCCCCTGCCCGACCTCGACCGGTGCTCCCACCAGCTGGCCCCAGCCACTGAACTCCTCCACACCCGGCGGGACCACCGGCGACCTCGGCAGCACCCGCACCCCGACCTATGTGCAGGACGGCTCCAAGCTCTACTACGCCGCCGTCAGCCGGGTCACCTACGCGGTGATCGGCGTTGGCTGCATCGACCTCCAGACCCAGGCCAGCTGCGGCTTCACCGCGCTCCAGACCGGCACCGGTTCGGTCATCGGCGGCATCGTCGAGGCGCCGAACGGCCTGATCTACGCCGTCTCCGGCACCGGCGAGATCCTCTGCTACGACCCCGACGGCAACCTCTCGTGCGGGACCTTCCCCAGCGGCCTGCCCACCAACGAGGGACAGGGCGGCTTCGCCGGCGACTACGTCGGCACCATGCGGGTCATCGAGGGCAAGATCTACGTGACCAACAACCAGTTGGCCCCGCTGCCTTCGCTGATGACCTGCTTCGACCCGGCGACGAACGCCCCGTGCACCGGCTGGCTCATCCCCAAGGTCGTGGCCACCCCGATCGGCACCTCCCCCGCCCGGGTGGACAACGTCTTCGAGATGTACGACTCGGCCGGCACCGTCACCGGCGTCTGCACAGTGGTCGGCGGTGTCAACCTGGCGGTCCTCCCGCCCGTCGGCACCCCCGTCTGCTTCTCCCTGACGGGCACCCCGATCGCCGCGCCCCCCGGCCTCCAGGCCCTGGTCAGCACCAACGTCGCCACCGGCGAGGCCAACTACCAGGTGCCACTGACCATCACCGCCCCCAACGGGCACCTGGAGACCGAGTTCCCCTTCTGGATCTACACCGGCAACACGCCGACCCTCAACAGCTCGGAGTTCTGCTACGACTGGAACATCCAGGCCCCTTGCACCCAGTACGGCACCAACGGCGTCGTCAACGGCCCGGCCAACGTCAACGGCGGCCTCACCAGCCCGTACGGCTTCGCCTACGACGGCCAGTGCAAGTACAGCCTCGGCGACGTCGGCGTCCTGTTCTCGATCGACCCGGTCACCGGGGCCTCGCCCTGCCTGAAGACCCGGGCCCAGAGCACCATCAACCCCTCCGCGTTCTACTGCGACGGGGCCACCGGACACGTGCAGTCGTACGGGACGGTCAGCCTCTTCGACATCGACCCGACGACCGTCGACTTCGCGCAGTCCACGGTGACCGTGCTGGCCTCCGACGGCACCACGATCGGCACCTTCCCGTTCGACCCGGTCACGGGAACGGCGGACATCTCGTCCGTCCCGACGAGTAACTCGCCGATCCAGGTGATCGCCAACCTCAGCCTGATCAGCGGATCGTCGTTCACCCCCGACAACCACCCGAAGATGCAGGTCACCTTCGTCGGCGACGCGCCGCAGATCTGCTTCGAGACCACGGTGTCGGCCGACTGCTCGGTCACCTCCGTCTCCAACCAGGCGTCCGCCGTCACCGACGGCCAGCCGGCCGTCACCTCCAACACGGTCACCCTCCAGGTGACCCCGGGGGACGCGTGCACCCCGGTGCTGGCGATCAACAAGGAGGTCTGCACCTCCACCAACGCCGCCGACTGCGCTGACGGCGGCCCCGGCCCCTGGGCGAAGACCACCACCATTCCGAGCGGCACCACCGCCTACTGGCGCATCACCGTCACCAACAACGGAACGGTCCCCGTCACCGGCATCACCCTGACGGATGCGATCACCCCCTCGTGCGCCACAACCGCAGGGACCTTCGACCTCGCGGTCGGCGCCTCGCGCCAGGTGTTCTGCAATCTGACCAACGTCGACCAGACCACCACCAACACCGTCACCGCCACCTTCCCCGGCCCCGACGGAACCCCCATCACCACCCCGCCGTCGGAGGCGACGGTCAACGTCACTCCGCCGGTCGTGCCCTCGATCAGCATCAACAAGGAGGTCTGCACCTCCACCAACCCCGCCGACTGCGCTGACGGCGGCCCCGGCCCCTGGGCCAAAACCACCACCATCCCCACCGGCACCACCGCCTACTGGCGCATCACCATCACCAACACCGGCACCGTCCCCGCCACCGGCATCACCCTCACCGACGCCGTATCACCCTCCTGCGTGACCGCGGCAGGCACCTTCGACCTCGCCGTCGGCGCCTCACACCAGGTCTTCTGCAACCTGACCAACATCGACCAGACCACCACCAACACCGTCACCGCCACCTTCCCCGGCCCCGACGGAACCCCCATCACCACCCCGCCCTCCGAAGCGACGGTCAACGTCACACCCCCCGTCGTCCCCTCCATCAGCATCAACAAGGAGGTCTGCACCTCCACCAACCCCGCCGACTGCGCTGACGGCGGCCCCGGCCCCTGGGCCAAAACCACCACCATCCCCACCGGCACCACCGCCTACTGGCGCATCACCATCACCAACACCGGCACCGTCCCCGCCACCGGCATCACCCTGACGGATGCGGTCACCCCCTCGTGTGCCACAACCGCAGGGACCTTCGACCTCGCGGTCGGCGCCTCGCGCCAGGTCTTCTGCAACCTCCCCAACGTCACCCAGGCCACCACCAACACCGTCACCGCCACCTTCACCGGACCTGACGGAACCCCCATCACCACCCCGCCCTCCTCGGCCGACGTCCAGGTCACCGGCGGCACCCCGTCGCTGAACGTCAACAAGGAGGTCTGCCAGTCCGAGAACGCCGACGACTGCGGTCAGGGCGGGACCGGACCGTGGGGCAAGGAGGCGACCCTGCACAAGGGCAACGCGCCCGAGGAGCTGTGCGCACCGGACATGTGCCAGGCCTTCTGGCGGATCACGGTCACCAACACCGGCGCGGTGGACCTGACCGGGATCACCCTGAACGACGCCCAGGAGGTGGCCTGCGAGGTGGCGGCCGGGACGTTCGACCTGGCGGCCGGCCAGTCGATGACGTTCTACTGCTACAGCCTGATCGGCGAGGACACCGTCAACACCGTCACCGCCACCTTCCCCGGACCCGGCGGCACTCCCGTCACCACGCCGCCCTCCTCCGCGCTCGCCCGGTGCAGGCCGCCGTGCGAGAAGGACTGCCACGGCCACGGCCATGACGACGGCCCCGACTACGGCCAGTGGCCGTACCAGGGCGGCGACACCGCCGGCGGCGACCCGCTGGGCAGTCACCCGCTGGGCGGCCACCAGCTGGGGACCTATTCGCTGGGCGGCGGCCTCCCGTCCCTCCCGAACGGCTTCGGAGGTGCTCTCACCGATCCGTCGCTGACCGACCTCGACTGGCTGATGCCCGTCCTGGTCCGTCCCAGCGGCTCGCTCACCTGGCCCTGACCCGGCCGAACGGCGCCGGCCCGGGA
>NZ_BAAAKJ010000141.1:0-2643 GCF_039527695.1 Kitasatospora putterlickiae | reverse complement strand
TCCCGGGCCGGCGCCGTGTGCGTCCGCCCCGCGTTGCGGGCGCGGCGGAGCGGGCGCAGCATCCTGGGCATGACGAGCGACGAGGAACAGATCCGGGCCCTGATCGAGGCGTGGGCGGCGGCGGTCCACCGGGGGGACCTGGTGGCCGTGCTCGCGGACCACGCGGCGGACATCGTCATGTTCGACGTGCCGCCGCCCTACGAGGGCGTCCGGGGCATCGACGCCTACCGCGCGGTCTGGCCGCCGTTCTTCGAGTGGCAGGCGCGCGGCGCCGTGTTCGCGATCGAGCGGCTGGACGTCACGGCCGGCTCCGACGTCGCCTTCGCGTGCGCGCTGCTGCGCTGCGGGACGCCGCAGGATCTCGCCGACCGCCCGGCGCGGCGGCTGCGGCTCACCCTCGGGCTGCGCCGGCAGGACGGCCGCTGGGTGGTCGCGCACGAGCACCACTCCTTCCCCGAGGCCCCGGAGGTCGCCGAGGTCACCGGGGTGGAGTAGCGGCGGGGTTTGGGTCCGGCGGGGGCGGTTAGCCGTGTCGGTGGCCCACCTTCCGACCGACGAACGGAGGCCGCCGTGACCGCGTTCGGCTATTTCCTGTCCTGTGAGGAGTTCACCCCCGCGCAGCTCGTCGACCAGGCGCGGTGGGCGGAGCGGGCCGGGTTCACCCGGCTGGCGATCTCCGACCACTACCACCCGTGGAACGACGAGCAGGGCAACAGCCCCTTCGTCTGGGGTGTGATCGGGGCGCTGTCCCAGGTGTCCGCGCTGCCGGTGACCACGCTGGTCACCTGCCCCACCGTCCGGCTGCATCCGGCGGTGACCGCCCAGGCGGCGGCGACCGCCGACGTCCAGCTGTCCGGTGGGCTGCGGCTCGGGGTGGGCACCGGCGAGGCGCTCAACGAGCACGTGCTCGGCGACCGCTGGCCGCCGTTCGAGCAGCGGGCCGAGATGCTGGAGGAGGCGGTCGCGGTGATGCGCGAGCTGTTCACCGGCACGCAGGTGTCGCACCGGGGCGCGCACTACACCGTCGAGAACGCCCGGCTCTACACGGCCCCGGAGGCGGGCCGGCCGCCGGTCTACGTGTCGGCGTTCGGCGCGAAGGCGGCCGAGCGGGCGGCGGGCTTCGCCGACGGGCTGGTCACCATGAGCCCGGACACCGATCTGATCGGCCGGTACCGCGCCGCCGGGGGCCGCGGGCCGGTGCTCGGCGGGGTGAAGGTGTGCTGGTCCACCGACCGGGCGCGGGCCGTGAAGACCGCCCACCGGCTGTGGCCCAGCGAGCTGCTGCCCGGCGAGCTGGCGCAGGTCCTGCCCACCCCGGCGCACTTCGAGCAGGCCACCGAGCTGGTCACCGAGGAGCTGATCGAACAGGCCGTGACCTGCGGCGACGACCCCGCCGAGCACCTCGAACGGCTGCGCGGTTACCAGCGGGCGGGCTTCGACGAGGTGTACGTCGGCCAGATCGGCGACGAGCAGGAGGGCTTCTTCGAGTTCTACCGCGAGCGGATCCTGCCGCACCTGGGGTGAGCGGTCCGGAGCCCGCCGTGACCGGCTATCCGCCCCGTGTGCTGGGCGACTACGCGCTGCTCGCCGACGGCGAGCGCGGGGCGCTGATCGGCCCGGACGGCGAGGTCGCCTGGCTGTGCGCCCCGCGCTGGGACAGCGACCCGGTCTTCGCGGGACTCATCGGCGGCACCGGCGTCCACGCCGTGACCCCCGTCGGCCGCTTCGTCCCCGGCGGCTACTACGAGGACGGTTCGCTGATCCGGCGCAGCCGCTGGGTCACCGAGGACGGCGCGGTCGAGTGCCGGGAGGCGCTGGCGCTGCCCGCCGAGCCGCACCGGGCGGTGCTGTTGCGCCGGGTCACCGTCCAGTACGCCCCGGCCCGGCTGCGGCTGCTGCTGGCGGCGGGCTCCGGCTTCGCCGCCACGGGCTCCCACCGGCCGCGCCGGACCGAGGACGGCGGCTGGCGGATCAGGGCCGGGCGGCTGCGGCTTCGCTGGTCGGGGCCGGGCGCGGAGCGGGCGCGTCCGGTGGGCGACACCCTGCGCGCCGAGGTGGTGCTCGGTCCGGGCGAGACCCTGGATCTCGCCCTGGAGGTCTCCGACCGGCGGCTCGACGGCCCGCCGCCGCGGATCGCGGACCGCTGGCGGGCCACCGAACGGGCCTGGCGGGAGGCGGTGCCGCCGCTCGACGGCACCGCGGACGCGCGCGAGGCGCGGTTCTCCTACGCGGTGCTGCTCGGCCTGACCTCGCCCCGTACCGGGGGGATGGTGGCCGCCGCGACCACCAGCCTGCCCGAGCGTGCCGAGACGGGCCGCAACTACGACTACCGCTACGTGTGGATCCGTGACCAGTGCCTGGCCGGCCAGGCGGTCGCCGCCTTCGGGCCGTACCCCCTGCTGGACCAGGCGGTGCGGTTCACCACCGCCCGGGTCCTGGAGGACGGCCCGCGTCTGTCCCCCGCGTACACCGTGACCGGCGGACCGGTGCCCGAGCTGCGGCCGGTCGACCTGCCGGGCTACCCGGGCGGGCACGACCGGGTCGGCAACCGGGTGGCCCGGCAGTTCCAGCTGGACGCCTTCGGCGAGGCGCTGCTGCTGTTCGCGGCGGCCGCCCGGCACGCCCGGCTGGACCTGGACGGGC
>NZ_BAAAKJ010000140.1:9198-10971 GCF_039527695.1 Kitasatospora putterlickiae | reverse complement strand
GGCGGGCGAACTTGTGCCCCACCCGCGCGGCGTCCGCCAGCGCACCGCCGCGGGTCGCCGTGGTCACCACGAGCTCAGTCACCGGATCCACCGCTCCCCGCCCCGCCGCCCCAGCCGTCCAGGTGCAGCACGCTGTCCACCGACCGGCGCGGCGCCGGTCCGAATCCGTCGCCCACCACGTGCGCGGTGGGGATCAGGGCGCCCTGGCGGACGCCGTCGGGCAGTCCGAGGATGTCGGCGATCTCCTGCTCCGCGTCCAGGTGCACCGTGGTCCACGCCGTGCCGAGGCCGCGGGCGCGCGCGGCGAGCATGTAGCTCCAGGCGGCCGGCAGCAGCGAGCCCCACAGGCCCGCCTGGTTGCCCGGCGGCAGCGAGCGGCCGCCGAGGTCCACGCACGGGATCACCAGGACCGGCACCTCGTGCAGGTGCGACGCCAGGTGCCGGCCGCCTTCCAGCATCCGGTCGGTCACCCCGACGCCGGACGTTCCGGCGGAGGCCGTCGGCGGGTAGCGGACCTCGAAGACCCGCCGGTAGACCGCCGCGACGCGCTCGCGCAGGCCGTCGTCGGCCACCACCACCCAGTGCCAGCGCTGGGTGTTGCCGCCGTTGGGCGCCTGCAGCGCGGTCTCCACGCACGCGCGCACCTCGGCGAGGTCCACCGGGCGGTTCAGGTCCAGCCGCAGGCGCACCGAGCGGGTGGTCGTCAGCAGTTCGTCCGGGGTCGCCGGCAGCCGGACCCGCGCCGGGCGGGCGGGCGCGCTCACCACAGCCCCGGCACGAGGCGGGCGTGGCCGTCCGCGTAGGCGCGGTAGCCGGGGATGTTGACCAGCATCCGCTCCTCGGTGCGGATCCGGAAGGTGATCGCGGCGGCGAGCGCGACCAGCAGGACGGCGCTCAGCGGGTTGAGGAAGAACGCCACGAACCCGAGGTGGGCCGAGAGCATCCCGGCGTAGGCGGGGTGCCGGATGAAGCGGTAGACGCCCCAGGTGACGACCTGGTGGTCGCTCTGGCGGGTGACGTGGTGGGAGTAGAAGCGGCCCAGGGTGTGGATCGCCACCTGGCGCAGCACGACCCCGCCGATGAACACCGCCGCCGGGATCAGCAGCAGCGGCGACCAGGTGTCCCAGGGCAGCGGGCCGAGCACGCCCGCGGCGACCGTGGCGATCCGGGCCGCCGCGTAGAGCAGCAGGGTCGCCGATTCGCGCGGCGCGGCGCCGGAGGTGCGGAAGGTCACCGGGATCTCGACCGCCAGCCACCCGAGGTAGCAGGCGGCCAGGACGGCCGCGACCAGGTCCACCGGGTCGCCGGCGTGGCGCAGATGGACCACCAGCCCGGTGCCGACCGCGAGGACCGCGACGACGAACAACAGGCGCGGCGCCCGCACCGCCCAGGACGACGGGCCCGTGCCCGCCGCCGGTTCCACCGTACTCATCTGGTCGCCCTTCGTTTCAGGTAACCGGCGCGGCTGAGGGTGTGGACGCCGATCTCGATCCGTCCGAACCGCTCGCCGCTCTCCGCGTGCGCCACCTCGAACCGGTAGACCGCGCGTGCGCCGCGCGCCGGTGTGAACTCCCACCACAGTTCCAGCGGCACCGACGCCGGCAGGCCGGTCGGCACGTCCGCCTCCAGCGACAGCCAGAGCATCTGCGCGTCCGCGTCGCGGCCGTGCGCCGTGTGGCCCAGCAGTGTCGCCAGCTGGCGGGCCGACTCGATCAGCGCGGCCGGGTTGTGCACCCCGGCGCCCGCCAGCCGGTGCGTCGGCGGCGGCACCAG
>NZ_BAAAKJ010000140.1:8428-9060 GCF_039527695.1 Kitasatospora putterlickiae | reverse complement strand
GCCGGCCGCGGAGGTGAGGCCGGCCGAGGCCCGGCAGACGGTCACGCCGTCCTGCACGGCCAGCAGCCGCCAGGCCGGTCCGTCGTCGGCCGCGGCGCTCTCGCCGCGCAGCCACACCGGCGGGCCCAGCTCGCACATCCGGTCGAAGGTCAGCGACAGCCGCAGCCGGCCGTCGGCCGCCGGGCGCGGCGCCCGGGCCAGGATCAGCTCCAGGACCGCCGCCACCAGGACCATGCCCGGCACGTGGTCGAGCGGGTGGTCGAAGAAGCACCGGTCCCGCTCGTCCACCACCACCGGGACGCCCGCTTCCGGATCGTCCGCGATCCGTTCAAGTCCCTCTTCCGGTAAGCTTTCTGGCGACTCGCCAGAAACTAATGGTGCATCAGTTCGGCATGATACGCCTGGTACCAACGAGGTCACGAGGACCGAGGAAACCATCGATCACCAGTCCGGGCAACCCACTCCCTGGAACACCCGCACGACCGGGCCCGGCCGACCAAAAACGCACCCCTCGGTGTCCAAAAACGCCGTCTTTCGCTCCGGCCCCGGCGCCCCGGGCAGGAGGGGCGCGAGGGGCGGACGGGATCCGCCACCCGACGCCCGGAGGCGGTCAGGCGGTGGCCTCCGCCGCC
>NZ_BAAAKJ010000140.1:1478-8356 GCF_039527695.1 Kitasatospora putterlickiae | reverse complement strand
CCGCGCCGCCGCGCGGCCCACGACCCGTCCGGAGAAGAGGCAGCCGCCGAGGAAGGTGCCCTCCAGCGCGTTGTAGCCGTGCACCCCGCCGCCGCCGAACCCGGCGGCCTCGCCGGCCGCGTAGAGCCCCGGCACCGGCGCGCCGTCGGCGCCGAGCGCGCGGGAGGAGAGGTCGGTCTGGATGCCGCCGAGCGTCTTGCGGGTGAGCACGTGCAGCTTGACGCCGATCAGCGGCCCGGCGGCCGGGTCGAGCAGCCGGTGCGGGGCGGCGGTGCGGCCGAGGCGGTCGCCCAGGTAGCGGCGGGAGTTGCGCAGGCCCTGCACCTGGGCGTCCTTGCTGTACGGGTTGGACAGCTGCCGGTCGCGGGACTCGATCTGCTCCCGTATCCGCGCCGCGTCCAGCAGCGGGGTCGCGGTCAGCGCGTTCATCCTCGCGACCAGGTCCTCCAGGGTCGCGGCGACCACGAAGTCCTCGCCGTGCCGCTTGAACGCCTCGACCGGGGCCGGCGCGCCCTTGCCGAGCAGGCGCTCGCGCACGAAGGCCTTGCGGTCCCCGGCGGTGATGTCGGGGTTCTGCTCGGAGCCGGAGAGGGCGAACTCCTTCTCGATGATCTTCTGCGTGAGCACGAACCAGGAGTGGTCGTACCCGGTCAGCTCGGGGTCGGTGCGCAGGTGGCGCAGGGTGCCCAGGGTGTCGTAGCCGGGCAGGCAGGGCTCGGGCAGGCGGCGGCCGAGGGCGTCGAACCACATCGAGGAGGGGCCGGGCAGGATCCGGATGCCGTGGCCGGGCCAGATCGGGTTCCAGTTGTGCAGGCCCTCGGTGTAGTGCCACATCCGGTCGCTGTTGACCAGTCGCGCCCCGGCCTCGGCGCTGATGCCGAGCATCCGCCCGTCGACGTGGGCCGGGACCCCGGTGACCAGGTGCCGGGGCGGGGTGCCCAGTCGTGCGGGCCAGTGGGCGCGGACCAGGTCGTGGTTGGCCCCGATGCCGCCGGCGGCCACCACGACGGCCTGGGCGGAGAGTTCGAAGTCCCCGGTCTCCTCGCGGCTGGACGCCACGCCGCGCGCCGAGTCGTCCGGGGCCAGGACGCGGCCGCGCACGCCGGTCACCACGCCGTCGGTGACCACGAGTTCGTCGACGCGGTGGCGGTGGCGGAAGGTCAGCAGCCCGTCGGCGGCGGCCTGCCGGGCGGAGCGGGCGAACGGCGCGACCACGCCGGTCCCGGTGCCCCAGGCGACGTGGAAGCGGGGCACCGAGTTGCCGTGCCCGTCGGCGCGCAGGTCGCCGCGCTCGGCCCAGCCGACCGTGGGCAGGAAGCGCAGCCCGTGCCCGGCCAGCCAGGAGCGCTTCTCCCCGGCGGCGAACTCGACGTACGCCCGGGCCCAGCGCACCGCCCAGCGGTCCTCGTCGTCCTGGCGGTCGAACCCCGCGCTGCCCTGCCAGTCGCTCCAGGCGAGGTCGAAGGAGTCCTTGACCCGCATCCGGCGCTGTTCGGGCGAGTCGACCAGGAACAGGCCGCCGAAGGACCACCAGGCCTGGCCGCCGAGGTTGGCGACGTTCTCCTGGTCGACGAGGATCACCCGGCGTCCCCGGGAGGTGAGTTCGTGGGCTGCGGTGAGTCCGGCCAGGCCGGCTCCGACGATGATGACGTCAGTGTCCATGGGTGTTCCTCGGGGAAGGGCCGGCACGGGCCCGCGCGGAGGGCGGGGCGGTGGGCGCGCGGTCCGCGGAGTCGGCGGCCGGTCGGGCGCGCGTCGGCGCCCGGGTGTCGCTTCGGGGTCGGGAGGTGTCCGAAACAGTACAGTGTTCGGTTTTTCCCGACAAGGGTTCACCCGCGGAGACGCGCGGCGGGTCGCATAAACTCCCCCCGTGGCCAACCGCAGCTCCACGCCCAAGGGACGGGCGCAGCGTGAACGCGCCCTGGCGGCGGCCTTCGAGGTGTTCGCCCGCGAGGGCGAGCGCGGCACGTCGCTGCGCGCCATCGCCCGGGAGAGCGGGATGAGCCTGACCGGGCTGATGCACCACTTCGTCTCCAAGGACGAGCTGCTCACCGAGCTGCTGCGCGGCACCGACGAGCTGGCGGCGCTGCGCTGGGACGCGCTGGCCGGGGCGGGCGATCCCGGCGAGTTCATGGCGCGGGTCATGGAGGCCAACGCGGCGAACCCGGCGCGGGTGCGGCTCTACGTCCACCTCGCCGCGTCCTCGCTCGACCCCGGACATCCGGCGCACCCGTACTTCCGGGAGCGGTTCGAGCGGTTCCGCGCGGCGGTGCGCGACCACCTGGAGGCGCGGCGGGCGGACGGCTCGGTGGACCCGGGGCTGGACCCGGACTTCACGGCCGCCGCGTTCCTGGCGCTCGTCGAGGGGGCGCAGCTTCAGGGGCTGAACGACCCGTCGGTGGACGTGCCGGGTCTGGTCCGGCGGGGCTGGAAGGCGCTGCTGGGCGGGCCGGTCAGCTGACCGGCCGGCTCCGCTCCGCCAGGGCGTCCAGCAGGACGCCGGTGAGGCGGCGGATGTCCCCGGCCATGTCGATGCCGGGGTCGAGCAGCCACTGGAGCTGCAGCCCGTCGGTCGCGGCGATCAGGATCCGGGCCGCCCAGGCGGCCTCGGCCGCGCGGTCCTCGTCCACGGCCTCCGGCGCGGCGGTCGCCCGCTCGGCGGTGGTCGACGGCTCGGCCGAGGCATGCGCGATGAGCTGCTCGGTGAAGCGCCGGCGGTAGCGGTCGTAGCGCTCGCTGAAGTACTCGTGGGCCGGGTGGTCCGGCTCGGCGGCGGCCGCGGCGAGGTCCACGAAGAGCTTGACCAGCCCGGGAGTGGACGCGTTGGCGGCCAGGACGCGCAGGAAGTCGTCCGCGCCACGGGCCTCGAAGGCCCCGAACCGCTCCTCGGCCGCGGCGTCACGGGCGGCGAGGACGGCGGTGAGCAGGGCCTCCCGGCCGCCGAAGTGGTGCAGCACCCCGGCGTCGGTCATCCCGACCCGCTGGGCGATGTCGCGCACCGACACCTTGCGGCTGCCCGCCTCGGCGTAGGCGGCGAGCGCGGCCTCGATGATCTGCCGCCGTTTCGAGGAGGTCTTGGCGTAGGGGCCCCTGGGCTTGGTCATGAGCGGATTCTACGAGGCCGGGGCGGAGTCGCGAGCATGAAAACCTTGAGTGCCTAAGTTTTCATGGCTATGGTGACGTCACCCCCGACCCGCACGGCGAAGGAGCCGTCCGTCCTTCCGGTGCGCGGGGTCCGCTGACCCGGCGCGTCGTGACCGGCACCCCCCTGACCCCATCCCAGAGCAGAGAGAACAGGACCCCTCATGACCTCCGACCGGGTTTCCGACCTGAGCCTCGCCGAGCAGGCGTCGCTCACCTCCGGCGCGACCTCCTGGACCACCACCCCGGTGCCCGGCACGGTCCGCGCGCTCACCCTCTCGGACGGCCCGCACGGCATCCGCCGCCCCGCCGAGGACGGCCCCGGCGTCTCCTTCCTCGGCACCAGCCTGCCCGCCACCTGCTACCCGCCCGCCGTCACCCTCGGCTCCAGCTGGGACACCGGCCTCGCGCACCGCGTCGGCGCGGCCCTCGCCCGGGAGGCGTCCGCCTTCGGCGTGGACGTCGTCCTCGGCCCCGGCGTCAACATCAAGCGCAGCCCGCTGTGCGGCCGCGACTTCGAGTACTTCTCCGAGGACCCGCACATCAGCGGACGGATGGGGGCCGCCGTCGTCACCGGCATCCAGTCGCTCGGGGTCGGCGCCTGCGTCAAGCACTTCGCCGTCAACAACCAGGAGACGGACCGGATGCGGGTCAGCGCGGAGGTCGACGAGCGGACGCTGCGCGAGCTCTACCTGCCGGCCTTCGAGCACATCGTGCGCGAGGCGAAGCCGTACACCGTGATGTGCTCCTACAACCGGGTCAACGGCGTGCACGCCAGCCAGAACCGGGAGCTGCTGACCCGGATCCTGCGCGAGGAGTGGGGCTTCGACGGCCTGGTGATGTCCGACTGGGGCGCCGTCAACGACCGGGTCGCCGCGCTGGCCGCCGGGCTGGACCTGGAGATGCCGCCGACCGGCACCGATGACGAGATCGTCACCGCCGTCCAGGAGGGCCGGCTGGACGCGTCCGCCGTCGCCACCGCCGCCGGGCGCGTGCTGCGGCTGCGCGACCGGGTGGACCGGGCCGAGCGGGTCGCCGCCTGGGACGCCGACGCCCACCACGAACTGGCCCGCGAGGCCGCCCGCGACGGCGCCGTGCTACTCAAGAACGAGGGCGGGCTGCTGCCGCTCGACCCGCACGCCCGGCAGCGGCTCGCGGTCATCGGCGAGTTCGCCCGCACCCCCCGCTACCAGGGCCACGGAAGCTCCCGCGTCACCCCGACCCGGGTCGACACCGCCTGGGACGCGCTCCGCGCCCAGGCCGGCCCCGCCCTCACGCTCGCCTTCGCCCCCGGCTTCACCCTGGACGACACCCCCGACCCCTCCCTGGCGACGGAGGCGGTGGCCCTGGCCGCCGAGTCCGACACCGCGCTGCTCTTCCTCGGCCTGCCCGACAGCTCCGAGACCGAGGGCCTGGACCGCACCCACATCCAGCTGCCCGCCGAACAGCTGGAGCTGCTGCGGCACGTGTCCGCCGTCTGCCCCCGGGTCGCGGTCGTGCTGGCCAACGGAGCGGTGGTGTCCGTCGCCGAGTGGCAGGACGACGCGGCCGCCGTCCTGGAGGCCTGGCTCGGCGGCCAGGCCGGCGGCAGCGCCCTCGCCGACCTGCTGTTCGGCGCGCACAGCCCGTCCGGCAGGCTCACCGAGTCCATCCCGCTCCGGCTCCAGGACACCCCCTCCTACCCGCACTTCCCCGGCCAGGACGGGCGGAGCGTGTACGGCGAGGGCCGCTTCGTCGGCTACCGCCACTACGACACCGTCGACCTCCCCGTCGCCTACCCCTTCGGCCACGGGCTGAGCTACACCACCTTCCGCTACGACCACCTGGAGGTGGAGCGGACCGGCGAGAACGCCTGGACCGCCCGCGTCACCGTCACCAACACCGGCGCGCGCGGCGGCGCCGAAGTCGTCCAGCTCTACCTCGCCGTCGACGAGCCGCAGCCCACCCGGCCCCGCCGCGAACTGCGCGGATTCGCC
Source organism: Kitasatospora putterlickiae (assembly GCF_039527695.1). NCBI lineage: Bacteria > Bacillati > Actinomycetota > Actinomycetes > Kitasatosporales > Streptomycetaceae > Kitasatospora > Kitasatospora putterlickiae. Next base: position 3,239 of record NZ_BAAAKJ010000140.1, on the reverse strand, counting down.
AAGCTCCGCCTGGAACCTGGCGCCTCGGGCCGGGCCGAGTTCCAGCTCACCGGCCGCGACCTCGCCCGGTGGTCGACGAGCCGCCGCGACTGGCGGGTGGACCCCGGCACCTTCACCGTCGAGGTCGGCGCCTCCTCCCGCGACATCCGCCTGCGCAGCTGGCTGCGGACGCCCGGCGACGGCGTCCTCGACCCGCTGAGCGACCAGTCCAGCCTGGGCGAGTGGCTCGCGCACCCGATCGGCTCCGCCGTCCTCGCCGAGCACCTGGCCGACCTGCCGTTCGCCACCACCCTGGCCGCGGGCGACGCCCAACTCCTGGCCGCCGCCCACCAGGTGCCGCTGGTGAAGTTCACCGGCTTCGGCCTCGGCGTGACCCGCGCGCACATCACCGCCCTGGTCACGGAGGTCGCGGAACGCCGGAAGCGGTAGCGGCCGCCCCCGCCCCGGCCGGTCCGCGGCCGGGGCCGGGGGGAAGGCCTGTTCCCCCCTTCACCGCACCCGGCGTCACTTCCGCACCGGTCCGTCCGCCGAGGGACCGTCACCTCCGCCAACCTTCACGAAACATCCCCCGGAGAACCCCCGCCCGGTCCTTGACCTGCGGGGGTCGTTAGTATGGACCCGCACGAGAGGCAGGCGGGGTTCCGCCGACACCTCCGCGGCGCCGTCCGTGGTCTTCGACACCGGGCGGGCGGCAGGGGTCGCCGAACCCTGGCCCACGAGGAGCGATGTGACGGTACACCGACCGGGAACGGGTGCGGCCCGGCACCTGAGCGCCGCCGATCGGTGGACCATTCCCCTTCAGCCGGCCTTCCCCGGCCGTTCCGGTCCTTCGTGTACCCCTGGAGCCGGAAGGACCGCGCCGCCCTCGTCACGGCGCGGCCCGCTCCCGCCTCCGTCCATCCACCACAGGTCAGCTCAGGTACCTCCATGCACACCCATACCGCCCCCATCGACGGCTTCCACTACGGCTGGATCAATCCCGTCCTCTCCTACGCGGTCGCCTGCCTCGGAGCAGCGCTCGGCCTCCGCTGCACCGTCCGCGCCCTGGACCTGCCGCCGCGCCGGCGGCTCGGCTGGCTGCTGCTCGGCGCCGCCGAGATCGGCTGCGGCATCTGGACGATGCACTTCCTCGCGATGCTCGGCTTCACCGTCACCGGCTCGACCATCCTCTACAACGTGCCGCTGACGCTGTGCAGCCTGCTGCTCGCGATCACGGTCTGCGGCCTCGGCATCCTCTACGTCGGCTACCGGCCGCGCGGCCTGTCCACCCTGCTGGTCGGCGGCACGGTGATGGGACTGGGCGTCGCCGCGATGCACTACCTCGGCATGGCGGCGATGCACGTCCAGGGAGAGGTGTCCTACGACACGGCCATCGTGGCCACCTCGGTCGCGATCGCCGTGGCCGCGTCCACCGCCGCGCTGTGGATGACGCTGAACATCACCGGCCTGCTCGCCTCGCTGGCCTCGGCGCTGATCGCCGGGGTCGCCGTGGTCGCCATGCACTACACCGGCATGGCCGCGGTCTCGGTCGTGCTCGACGGCAGCGCCCCGGCCGGCGGCCTCCCCGCCTCGCAGTTCATCACCCCGCTCGCGGTGGCGATCCTCGTCCTGCTCGCGCTCGGCGGGATCGCCCTGATGCTGTCGCCGCAGGACGCCTCGCTGTCGGGCCGGGCCGCCGCCCCCCGGCCGGAGCCGGTACGGGTGCCGCTGTTCGAACGGCGGGGGTGATCCGGCACCGGATGAACCGGACGGCCCGGCGCG
>NZ_BAAAKJ010000140.1:0-1459 GCF_039527695.1 Kitasatospora putterlickiae | reverse complement strand
AATTCCCGCGCCGGGCCGTCTCGTCGTCCGGGGCGTGCCGAACGCCGGTGCGGTCCGGGGCTACGGGCGGGGTGACGGGCAGTCGGTGTCGTGGGCGGGAAGGACGCCGTCCAGGAGGTAGTGGTCGACGGCGGCGTCCACGCAGGCGTCGCGGGGGGCGAACAGGCCCGCGTAGACGGTGTGGCGGAAGGCGCCGCGCAGGGTCACCAGCCGGGAGCCGGTCAGGGCGCGGTGGGCGGAGAGCTGGCCGGGGTAGGTGGCGGCCGGGTCGCCGTCGGCGCCGACCAGCAGGACCGGGACGTCGTTGCGCACCCGGGTGGGCGGTTCGGCGGGCTCGGCGGGCCAGAAGGTGCAGGGGGTGAGGTTGCGGGTGAGCGGGCCGAACAGCGGCTCGTCGGCGCGGTGGGCCTGGATGTCGCGGTAGTAGGCGAGCGGGTCGCGCGAGGCGGCGCGGTCCGCGCACATGATCGCGGTCTGCGTGGCGGCGTAGCCTCCGGTGTCGGGGGCCGCCAGGCCGGTCAGCACCGCCTCCAGCAGCGCGGTCGGCTGCGCCGGCCGGCCCTCGGCGGCGTCGAGCAGGACGCGCGTCAGGGCGGAGAACTCCTCGTAGGCGGCGTCGTCGTCGCCGGCCGACACCGTCCACAGCACCTGCGGCAGTGCCTTGGCGTCGACCCGGTGGGCGCCGACCGCCAGCGGGGCGCGCTCGGCGGCCAGCCGCACCCGCTCGACCGAGGCCAGCACCTCGGCGGTGGTCGCGCCCAGGTGGTGGCGGTCGTCGTGGCCGGCCGCCCAGCCGGCCCAGGCGGTGAGCGCCGCCGCCATCGCGGGGCCCTGGGTGGCGGTCAGGTCGGGGCCGAAGCGGTCCGGGTCCATGGCGGCGTCGAACACCGCCCGTCCGACCCGGCCGGGGAACAGCTGGAGGTAGACCTCGCCGAGGTAACTGCCGTAGGACGAGCCGAGGTAGGCGATCGTCGGCTCGCCGAGGACGGCGCGCACCAGATCCAGATCCCGGGCGGTGTTGCGGGTGGAGGCGTGCGGCAGCAGGGCGCGGTACGGCGAGCAGCGGGCCGCGAGGTCCTTGGCGAGCTCGGCGGCCCGGTCGAAGCCCAGCCGGTCGGGCCCGGCCGAGCCGGGGCCGGCCGTGGGCCAGCCGCAGTCGAGGGGGGTACTGGCGCCCACGAAGCGCGGGTCCATGCCGACGATGTCGTAGCGGGCGCCCAGGGCGGGAGCGGCCTGCCGCAGGGCGAGGGCGAGGTGACGGACGGGGACGCCGGGACCGCCGGGGTTGTAGAACAGGGTGCCCAGCCGGTGGGCCGGGTCGGTGGCGGGCAGCCGGGAGAGGGCGACGCTGAGCGTCCGTCCACCGGGGTGGCGGTAGTCGAGCGGGACGGTGACCTCGGTGCAGCGGGCGCCGGCGGCGGCGAGCGCGGCGGCGGCGGTGTCGTCCGGGCCGGTCGCG